>NZ_JAPCIZ010000012.1:0-82087 GCF_027707725.1 Aeromonas sp. QDB25
CTCATGGTGTTCCGCTTTGTTTCTTTGGCGAGAAGAAGCGTACCAGAACCGGCAGTTGGCCTCTTCTCTCCTATGCACCATGGGTGTTGCAGTTATTATCTGAATTCGCGTCTCGGTATCCACCGGCTGGAGCTGGGAGTGATGGCCCACAACGAGGTGGCCCACGCCTTGTATCGCAAGTGCGGGTTCGTGGAGGAAGGGGTGAGACGGCAGGCCTATCGGCTGGACGAGGGCTATGTGGACGAGATTTCCATGGGGCTGTTGCTGCCGCTGGACAGGCCATGACGCCGCTGGCCCCGAGATGCTGGTCTGGGGAGTTGGATTGGGGCAGGCTTGTGGGGAAACTATCGAGACAAGGAGGCGCCCATGAAGGGGATATTGCTGCGTTGGCTGGCTCGCTACGATGCCTGGTGCCAGGAGTGGGGACTCACACCGGAGAACCGGCGCTGCTGCGCGCCGGTACGCCATGATGAAGAGGAGAAGCGCCCGGAGAAGGGCGACGACCTCACTGGAACTGGCGGGTCACGGCGCCAGTGACGCTGTTGTAGTCGAACGATAGCCCGTCGGGGTATGCCGGGAAGCGGCCCACGGAGCTGCGCAGGGTATAGCGGCAGTTGTCGTGACGAAGGGCGCCGTCAGCCTGAGCGTCTGCCGGGATGAGCCGGGAGATGTAGTCACTGTCTGAATCCTGGTGCAACTCATCGGCCACCGTCAGATCGGTATCGAGCAGGGCGCCAAACAGGCTCTCGCAGTCGTCCCGGCTGCTGACGGAAATCTGATCGCTGTCGCCACCGGGGAAAACGGTATCGGGCCCCTGACCTCCCTGGTCCTCCTTGGTGCCCACCGGCCAGCCATGGCTGTTGATGTCGAGATCCTGCCTGCCCATGCCGCTAAAGTTGTAGAGTGCCAGGGGCTCCCCCTTAACCTTGACCGCCCAGCCGGCGTGGGCGAGCCGGGCGGCACTGGCAAAGCTGCCCGCCGTGGCCGAGACGCTGCTCTTGAGCCCGTCGTCCTGGATGTTGATGAAGCGGGGCAGAGCGGTCACGGCCAGGATCCCCAGCACGATGATGACCAGCACCAGTTCTATCAGGGTAAAGCCTCGGGAAACGTGTGTTGGCATGGAATGAACCCATTGAGTACGACAGACAGGTAAGCGCGACATGGAATTGATAGACACCCACTGCCACCTCGATTTTCCGGTCTTTGACGCCGATAGGGAGGCGCTGCTGACCCGGTGGCGCCAGCTGGGGGTGGGCGAGTATATCATCCCCGCCGTGGGAGAGGAAAACTGGGGGCGGGTGATGGCGCTGGCCGGGTGCCACGACGACATCCGCTATGGCCTGGGGATCCATCCCTGGTATGTGGGCAAGCAGCCCCGGGATGCACTGACCCGGCTGGAGACCCTGCTGGCGAGTCGGCCCCGTGGGCTGGTGGCCGTGGGGGAGTGCGGGCTGGATCTGCGCTCCCATGTGTCGCAGGAGGGGCAGGTCGAGATGTTCGAGGCGCAGGTGCGGCTGGCCATGGCGCATGCGCTGCCCCTCATCGTCCACTCGGTGCGTGCCAACGACACGGTCGCCAAGATCCTGCGGCGCTTCACACCGCCACAAGGGGGGGTCATTCACGCCTTCAGCGGTTCCCTGCATCAGGCGGAGGTGTTCTGGCAACTGGGTTTCAGGCTGGGGATCGGGGGGGTCATCAGCTATGAGCGCGCCAACAAGACCCGGGAGGCGATACGCCAGATGCCGCTGGAGGCCTTGCTGCTGGAAACCGACGCTCCCGACATGCCGCTGCAAGGCCAGCAGGGGGAGGTGAACACGCCGGCCAGCCTGCCGACCATAGCCCGCTTGTTGGCACAATTGCGGCAGCAACCGCTGGAGGATGTTATTTCGGTGTTACATGACTCCACCCGGCGGCTGTTCCCCCCAGGAAATCATGAAATTAACATTTGATTATCAAATGATGACCGAGTGATAAAAAACAGGGCCCATAAAAATCGTTTGCGGTCTAATTAAACGATGTTCAGGCCGTTTGTGGCTTATAAAATGTGACCAGTATTCTATTTTGTCGCACCGTAATTAGTATAATGCGCACCCTTGATTAGCGGCTTCAATACACAAATCGTTAACAAGCTGGCAGGTGCTACTAAAGAGGAAGTGTTAATAATGAATCTGATAATGGGTCTGGTAGGGATGGCGACGCTCATCCTGATTGCGGTGCTGTTCTCCAGCAACCGCAAGGCAATCAAAATTCGTACCGTAGGTGGCGCCTTTGCCATCCAGGCCGGTCTGGGGGCCTTCGTGCTCTACGTACCGGTCGGTCGTGACATCCTGGTGGGCGTGTCCGACGCCGTCTCCAGCGTCATCGGTTATGGCCAGAACGGCATCGAATTCCTGTTCGGTGGTCTGGTTGGCAACAAGATGTTCGAAGTGTTCGGTGGCGGTGGCTTCGTCTTCGCCTTCCGCGTCCTGCCCGTCATCATCTTCTTCTCTTCCCTGATCGCGGTACTCTACTACCTCGGCATCATGCAGTGGGTGATCAAGCTGCTGGGCGGCGGTCTGCAGAAGGTGCTGGGCACCTCCCGTACCGAATCCCTCTCCGCCACTGCCAACATCTTCGTCGGTCAGACCGAAGCCCCGCTGGTGGTACGTCCCTTCATCTCCAAGATGACTGACTCCGAGCTGTTCGCCGTCATGTGTGGTGGTCTGGCTTCCGTTGCCGGCTCCGTGCTGGCCGGTTACGCCTCCATGGGCGTCAAGATGGAATACCTGATCGCCGCCTCCTTCATGGCTGCCCCGGGTGGTCTGCTGTTCGCCAAGTTGCTGGTACCGGAAACCGAGACCCCGAGCTACGACGAGAACACCGCAGAAGGTGAGCTGGACGACAAGCCGGCCAACGTGATCGACGCTGCTGCCGCCGGTGCCTCCGCCGGTCTGCAACTGGCCCTGAACGTGGGTGCCATGCTGCTGGCCTTCATCGGCCTCATCGCCATGATCAACGGCATCTTCTCCGGTGTGGGCGGCTGGTTCGGTTACCCGCAACTCTCCCTGGAGCTGCTGCTGGGCTGGCTGTTCTCCCCGCTGGCCTTCCTGATCGGCGTGCCCTGGAGCGAAGCGGTCGTGGCCGGTTCCTTCATCGGTCAGAAGCTGGTGGTCAACGAGTTCGTGGCTTACCTGAACTTTGCCCCCTACCTGAAGGATGAATTGCTGATCAACGGTGTGGCCATGTCCGAGCACACCAAGGCGATCATCTCCTTCGCCCTGTGCGGCTTCGCCAACCTGTCCTCCGTCGCCATCCTGCTGGGTGGTCTGGGCTCCATGGCACCGAACCGTCGCGGCACCATCGCCAAGTTCGGTCTGAAGGCCGTGCTGGCAGGTTCCCTGTCCAACCTGATGTCTGCGACCATCGCAGGCTTCTTCCTGGCGCTGTCCGGCATGTAACATCGCCTGACTGACAGGATAAAGACGAACGCCACAGCGATTTGCTGTGGCGTTCTCGTTTGGGGTGGTGACAACCGTTTTCCTGTCAAGACTAATAATAAAGTGAGTCAAATCGGAGGTTCTATGAATGAAGTGCTACTGGCTATGGCGGCCGGCTTTATCGTTGGGGTGTTGTTTTCTTTCCTCAAGTTGCCGATACCGGCGCCGCCCGTCCTCTCCGGCGTCATGGGGATCGTGGGGGTCTATCTGGGGGGCATTGCCTACTCCTGGATCCTGACCCGCTTCTTCTCTTAAGCGCCTTCCAGCGCTGGATTTGCCGGGTGTGAGGTACCTCTGAAATTGGCAAATCCGGCTTGCAAACACGGGGTATCTCGGCTGAAATAGGCGATGCCAGCAGGGTGCTGGCATTGACTAATGCCCGGTGAATCCGGGTGTTGGCGGTCAAATGGAATTGATTGGGAAGTCGGGTCTGCGTAGTCGGCCTTTCTCAAGTCTTCATGGAACCAAGTCCGCACTTTTGTAAGAAAGTGACAGGGCTCTTGCCTTATTTGCAGCCGTATTGCCTGTGCATTTGCGCTGCAATTCCATATCCCGTTGCTCCGGGAACGTCTCTGCCGACCCTTGGTGTTCGGTGAAGCCGCTCGCGGGTGATGGGGCTTAACAAGACTTTGGAGACATAGCATGACTGATCTGAAAGTGGCCGCCCAACGCGCCCTGAACCTGATGGACCTGACCACCCTGAACGATGACGACACCGATCAGAAGGTGATCGACCTGTGCCACAAGGCCAAGTCTCCGGCCGGCCTGACCGCCGCCGTCTGCATCTACCCCCGTTTCATCCCCATCGCGCGCAAGACCCTGCGTGACATCGGCGCCGCCGACGTGCGCATCGCGACCGTGACCAACTTCCCCCACGGCAACGACGACATCGAGATCGCCGTGGCCGAGACCCGCGCCGCCGTGGCCTACGGTGCCGACGAGGTGGACGTGGTCTTCCCGTACCGCGCCTTCATGGCCGGCAATGAACAGGTCGGCTTCGATCTGGTCAAAGCATGTAAGGAAGCCTGCGGCGCCAAGGTACTGCTGAAAGTGATCATCGAGACCGGCGAGTTGAAGGAAGAGGCGCTGATCCGTCGCGCCTCCGAGATCTCCATCGACGCCGGTGCCGATTTCATCAAGACCTCCACCGGCAAGGTGCCGGTGAACGCGACCCCGGAAGCTGCCCGCATCATGATGGAAGTGATCAAGGCCAAGAACCCGAAAGTGGGCTTCAAGCCGGCCGGTGGCGTGAAAGACGCCGCCGTGGCGGGTCAGTACCTGGCCATGGCCGAAGAGATCCTGGGCAAGGACTGGGTATCCGCCCGCACCTTCCGCTTCGGCGCCTCCAGCCTGCTGGCCAGCCTGCTGGCGACCCTGGGGCATGGCGACAAGCCTGCCAATACCAGCGGTTACTAAGCGGTGGCAGGGGGCGGTGCGCCGCCCCCTTTCGGATCTGGTTCGGTCTGTGTTCGTGTGTGATGCACGGAGGGAATGAAAGATGTTTTTGCCTCAAGAAATTATTCGCAAGAAGCGCAACGGTGAAGCGCTCAGTACCCAAGAGATTCAATTCTTCGTCCAGGGCATAACCAACAACACCATCGGCGAGGGGCAGATCGCGGCCCTGGCCATGGCGGTCTACTTCAAGGACATGACCATGGATGAGCGGGTTGCCCTGACCTGCGCCATGCGCGACTCCGGCATGGTATTGACCTGGGACCACCTCAATCTGGGCGGCCCCATCGTCGACAAGCACTCCACCGGCGGTGTGGGTGACGTCGTCTCCCTGATGCTGGGCCCCATGGTCGCTGCGTGCGGCGGTTTCGTGCCCATGATCTCCGGCCGTGGTCTCGGCCACACCGGCGGTACCCTCGACAAGCTGGATGCCATCCCCGGCTACCAGACCTCGGTCGACAACGACCGCTTCCTGAAAGTGGTGAAAGAGGCGGGGGTTGCCATCATCGGCCAGACCGGCGATCTCGCCCCGGCCGACAAGCGTATCTACGCGGTACGGGATATCACCGCCACCGTCGAGTCCATTGCCATGATCACCGGCTCCATCCTCTCCAAGAAGCTTGCCTCCGGGCTGGAAGCGCTGGTGATGGATGTGAAGGTGGGCTCCGGCGCCTTCATGCCGACCTTTGAAGCCTCTGAAGAGCTGGCCAGGAGCATCGTCGCCGTAGCCAACGGGGCCGGCTGCCGCACCTCTGCACTCCTGACCGACATGAACCAGGTGCTGGCCTCCAGCGCCGGCAACGCCGTGGAAGTGCGCGAAGCTGTGCGCTACCTGACCGGTGAGTATCGCAACCCGCGCATCCACGAAGTGACCATGGCCCTGTGCGCCGAGATGCTGATCTCCGCCGGTCTTGCCAGCGATGACGGCGATGCCCGCACCAAGCTGCAAGCGGTGCTGGACAATGGCAAGGCAGCCGAGATCTTCGGGCGCATGGTGACCGGCCTCGGTGGTCCCGCCGACTTCATGGAGCGCTACGACGCCTACCTGCCCAAAGCCGCCATCGTGCGCCCCGTCTACGCGGCCCACAGCGGATTCGTCACCGCCATGGACACCCGTGAACTGGGCCTGGCCGTGGTCGCCATGGGCGGTGGTCGCCGCGCCGCCGCCGACAAACTCGATTATGCGGTCGGTCTGACCGACTTTATCCGCCTGGGTCAGAGCGTCGAGGCTGACAAGCCGCTCGCCCTGATCCACGCTCAGACAGAAGCTCAATTTGCCGAGGCTGCCCGCATGGTGCAGGCTGCCGTGAAGATCGGCGACACCCGACCAGAGGCGCTGCCCGAGGTTTACCGTCGCATCGGTCTGGCTGATTTGTAACAAGGGGAAGTCCCATGAAACGTACCTTTATTCTGATGATGGACTCTTTCGGTATTGGTGCTGCCGCCGATGCCGACAAGTTCGGCGACGTGGGTGCCAATACCCTTGGCCATATCGCCAAGGCGTGCGCCGCCGGTGAGATCGAGGGCCGTGGCGCTCTCAACCTGCCAAACCTCAGCAAGCTGGGTCTGGGCCACGCGGGCGAACTCGCCAGCGGCACCTTCCCGGCCGGACTGAAC
The DNA here is from genome assembly GCF_027707725.1 of Aeromonas sp. QDB25. Classification (NCBI taxonomy): domain Bacteria; kingdom Pseudomonadati; phylum Pseudomonadota; class Gammaproteobacteria; order Aeromonadales; family Aeromonadaceae; genus Aeromonas; species Aeromonas sp. QDB25. The sequence continues at coordinate 6,546 of NZ_JAPCIZ010000012.1, forward strand.
AAGGATGTCGAGGTGATCGGTGCCTACGGCTTTGCCCAGGAGCTCTCCTCCGGCAAGGACACCCCGTCCGGTCACTGGGAGATTGCCGGCGTGCCCGTCTTGTTCGAGTGGGGTTACTTCCATGACCACCACAACAGCTTCCCGCAGGAGCTGCTGGATGCCATCGTCGAGAAAGCCGGTCTGCCCGGGTATCTGGGCAACTGCCACGCCTCCGGTACCCAGGTGCTGGACGATCTGGGCGAAGAGCACATGCGCACCGGCAAGCCGATCCTCTACACCTCTGCCGACTCCGTGTTCCAGATCGCCTGCCACGAAGAGACCTATGGCCTCGAGAAGCTCTATGAGCTGTGCCACATCGTGCGCGAGCTGCTGGAGCCCTACAACATCGGCCGCGTCATCGCGCGTCCGTTCGTGGGCAGCGGCAAGGGCAACTTCAAGCGCACCGGCAACCGCCACGACTACTCCGTGCTGCCGCCGGCGCCGACCGTGCTGGACTACATGAAGGAAGCGGGTGGCCAGGTGGTCTCCATCGGCAAGATCGCCGACATCTATGCCCAGCAGGGCATCACCAAGCAGGTGAAGGGGACCGGTCTGACCGAGCTGTGGGACAGGACTCTGGAAGAGGTGAAAGCGGCCGGTGACCAGACCATCGTCTTCACCAACTTCGTGGACTTTGACTCCTCCTACGGTCACCGCCGTGATGTCAAGGGCTACGCCGATGCGCTGGAGTACTTTGACTCCCGCCTGCCGGAGCTGTTCGACCTGCTGCAGGATGGCGACGTGGTGGTGCTGACCGCCGACCACGGCTGTGACCCGACCTGGAGTGGTACCGACCACACCCGCGAATACATTCCGGTACTGTTCTACGGCAAGCCGGTCAAGGCGGGCTCCGTCGGTCGTCGCGAGACCTTCGCCGACATCGGCCAGAGCATCGCGGCCTACCACGGCCTGCCCAAGCTGCAATACGGTACCAGCTTCCTGTGATGGTGACCCCGGGCCGGTTCGCCTGCCCGGGGTGCCACAGGGCCCCGGTTTCCTGTAATGTACCGCCGCCGCGCAGGCAGCGGACAATCCATAAAGACAATAAAACTCAACCTAGTGTGAAGGAATAAAGAGAATGGCAACTCCTCATATCAATGCGAAAGATGGCGCCTTTGCTGATACCGTGCTGATGCCGGGCGATCCCCTGCGTGCCAAGTACATCGCCGAAACCTTCCTGGAGAACGTCGAGCAGGTGTGCGACGTGCGCAACATGTTCGGTTTCACCGGCACCTACAAGGGTCGTCGCATCTCCGTCATGGGCCACGGCATGGGCATCCCGTCCTGCTCCATCTACGCAAAAGAGCTGATCACCGACTACGGCGTGAAGACCCTGATCCGCGTGGGCTCCTGCGGTGCCGTGCGTGAAGACGTGAAACTGCGTGACGTGGTGATCGGCATGGGTGCCTGCACCGACTCCAAAGTGAACCGTCTGCGCTTCAAGGACCACGACTTTGCCGCCATCGCCGACTTCGACCTGGTGGCCAATGCCGTTCAGGCCGCCAAGAACAAGGGCGTGGCCGTGCGCGTGGGCAACATCTTCTCCGCCGATCTGTTCTACACCCCGGACCCCTCCATGTTCGACGTCATGGAAAAATACGGCATCCTGGGTGTCGAGATGGAAGCCGCCGGTATCTATGGCGTGGCCGCCGAGTACGGTGCCAAGGCGCTGACCATCTGCACCGTCTCCGACCATATCCGTACTGGTGAGCAGACCACCTCCGAAGAGCGTCAGTTGACCTTCAACGACATGATCGAAATCGCGCTGGACTCCGTCCTGCTGGGTGACAACTGATCCCCCTCGCGCATAAAAAAACGGCGGCCCTCGGGCCGCCGTTTTGCATTTTTGCGAAGCACGGTCAGAGATCGAGGGCGAAGCGCCCCTTGCCCGCCTGTTTGGCCTGGTACATGGCGGCATCGGCCCGGTGCAGCAGATCATCGATGTGACAATACTGGCCCGAATGACAGAGGGCACCCCCTATGCTGCCGGCAAGGGGCAGCCGGTGACCGGCCACGTCCCCGGGAACCGCCATGGCCGCCAGCAGTCGCTCGCACAGGGCAGGCAGCTCCTGCGCGGGTTGGCGCAGGGCAGGCAGTATGATGGTGAACTCGTCGCCGGCCAGGCGCGCCACCATGTCCCCCGGGCGCACCTCGGCACTCAGCACCTGGGCGAAGCGTTGCAACAGGGCATCGCCGACGTGGTGTCCCAGCCTGTCGTTGATCCCCTTGAAGCCGTCGAGATCGAGGAACAGCAGGCCCAGGGGTTCGGCATTCTGGCGCACCCGCTCCAGCTCCCGGGAGAGGCGCAGGGTGAAGGCGCGCCGGTTGGGCAGGCCGGTGAGGGGGTCGTGAGCCGCCTCGTGTTCCAGCTGGCTTTGCAGCGCCTTGAACTCGGTGATGTCGCTGCCGAGGATGTAGACCCCGGGTTCGTCGCCCCGGCTCGGGATCATGGTGATCCTGAGGTCGCGTCGGCCTATGGGGAGATCGAAACGGTGCTCGAAACTCACCTGCTCACCGGCGAGGGCCTTTGCCACATAGGCCATGGCCCTGCCGTGGGCCTCCTCGCCGATGACGTCCCGCACGCTCATTTCCCGCATCTGTTCGGTATCGAGCCCGAAGTAGCGGCAATAGGCCTGGTTGGCGAACAGGTAACGCCCCTCGGGCGACACCATGCTGATGGTGACCGGCAGGCCATCGGTGATGGCCCGCAGTCGGGCACGGCCACGCTCGATCTCCGCGAGCACCTGGCGGCGGGCCGTGATGTCGTGCAAAAACAGGGCGATGCGCACCTTGCCGTCGAACTGGTAACGCTCGGCAATCACCTCGACCGGGATGTGCCGGCCTGTGCGGGTGATGATGTCGCACTCCAGCCGCCGTGGCGGACTCTGCGGGTTGCCTGACAGGCTCAGCAGGGGATGCTCGGCGCCGAGCAGCCCGAAGAGGGGACGGCCCAGCATCTCGTCGGCGTGCCAGCCGAGCAGGGTGGTGGAGGCCGGGTTCCAGCCTGTGATGATGAAATCGGCATCGAGCTCGAGGAAGGCATTGCTGGTGTGCTCCAGCATGTGCTGCAAGCGGCGCTGCTCCTGCCACAGCTGCTGCTGCATGGCGCCGCGCTCGCGCATCTCCTGATGCAGCTGTTCCACCGTGCGGGAAAGCTCCCGGGTCCGTGACTGCACCTGCTGCTCGAGCCCTTGCTGCAGCCGCACGAGTTCGGCCTCGGCCTGTTTGCGCTCGGTGAGGTCGGCAAACACGGCGATCATGTGGGGGGCCATGGTGCGGCTCTGGCAGAGGGTCACGCTGAGCTGGACCCAGCACTGGGTGCCATCGGCCCGGATCATCCGCTTCTCCAGCCGGTAATCCTGCCGTTGCCCCGCGATCAGGGCATCGAACAGGGGCTGCTCCCGTTGCAGATCTTCGGGATGGGTCATGGCGAGCCAGGTCCGGCTCAGCATCTCGTGCTCGCTGTAACCGAGCAGCCGCTCCAGCCCCGGGTTGGCTCTCAGCCATTTCCCCTCGAGGGAGGAGAGGGCCATGCCCACCGACGACTGGTTGAAGGTGAGGGTGAAGAGATGCTCCTTGTCTTCCAGCACCTGGTTGAGGGTGCGCACCTGGTGGCGTCGCTCCAGATCGTGCAGGGTGTTCTCCACCAGGCGGCCGAAGTCGTCGAGATCCCGGCAGGCATCTTCGTCGAGATGACGCGGCACATGGTCCACCAGGCAGAGGGTGCCGAGCACCACGCCATCGAGGGCGCGCAGGGGTCGGCCGGCGTAGAAGACCACGCCGGGATCATCGGTCACCAGCGGATTGTCGGCAAAGCGGAGATCCCGTCTGGCATCCGGCACCTGCATGATGTCGGGGCGCAAAATGGCATGACCGCAGAAGGAGTGTTCCCGGTTGATCTCGCACATATCGACCCCGGTGCGGGCGAGAAACCACTGCCTGTTCACGTCGGTCAGGGAGACCATGGCGATGGGGAGTGCGAAATGCCGGGTGATGAGCCGGGTGAGGCGATCAAGCTGATCGATGGGCTCGTGGTCGAGCAGGCCGAGGATGCGCAGTCGTTCCAGTCGACTGTGTTCATCCCGAGGCAAGGGGGGCAATCATGTGGCTCTCCTGCCAGTGATCTTGCCAGTGTTATATACAAGCCGGAGGATGGGATCCACCCCCTGCTTATTGCGGAGCGGCGGGTTTGCTCTGTTTCTTGTGCTTGCGCACCCGCATGTAGTTGCGACGGACCCCGTAGGAGATGAGCAGGCCGGCCAGCAGCATCACCAGCAGCATCAGGCGCTGTTTCTCCTGGTTGACCTTGAGATGGGTATCCTGTGCGGCCAGCAGTTTCTGCTCTTCCAGGGTGATCCTCAGATAGCCCAGGGTCAGGTTTCCGTCCTGGATCTCCTGGACGAACTGGATGCGCCCCTTGCCCTGCTCCGGCAGGGATTTGTTGTCGCTGCCGATGGGCAGCAGGCTGTCCAGCGGCAGGGCGTTGTCCGACTGGGCGAGGGGAATACCGCGGGCGTCATAGAGGGTGACATCCAGAATGTCGGGCTCGGCGGCCAGATCCTGCGCCAGTCTCTCCAGCTCGCTCTCCTTGTCCTCCTTGATCCAGCGGCGCATGTCCCGGGCGGCATAGGCGACCAGCGCCTGTGCTCTGTCCCGTGCCGCCGCGTGCAGGGCGGCCTGGCTCTCTCCCTGCATGTGGATGAGCAGCACCAGCACCCAGAGACCGAGCAGGACTCCCGCCGCCAGGCTGACAACACGTTTGATGGGAAGATGACGCACAGAACCGGGCCTCTGGTAATGGATGAGCGGGGCTGGCTGGTGCCCCGGTGCCGCGAAGCGGGAAACAGGGTGGTCTGTTTCCATGTCTGCCCGCACCGCAGGCGGGATCTTGGCGCTTGCCTGTACAAAAAGCAATACGCTACTCTGGGCCCGCATGATGAACCCCATGATTTCCAAGGAAGGCGTCTCTCTTATGTTGTTGTCCCAACTTCCCCGCTCCCTGCACGACTGGTCCGGGGCCCTGAGCTGTGCCCCCTGCTGGCAGCTCACCAACGAAGCCCTGCTGCCCGCGGCCAACGCCCATGACAGCGCCTGGATTGTCCTGTTTGGCAAGGGGCTGGAGGCCGGTCATCTGGCCCGCCTGGCCCAGCAGCTGGATGCCCAGGGGCTCGAGGCCAGCCTCTATCCCGCAGGGGAGCAGGCCGGTATTCCACTGCTGCTGCTTGGCACCAACCGCTTCTCCCCCGAGCTGGTGCAGGCGCTCAAAGCCCAGAAGTGGGACATCGACCTGTGTCATCTGGCCGCCGTGCCTACCCTGAGTGAGCCCGGTCTGCTGGTGATGGACATGGATTCCACCGCGATCAGGATAGAGTGCATCGACGAAATCGCGCGGCTGGCCGGGGTCGGTGAGCAGGTGGCGGCCGTTACCGCGGCAGCCATGCAGGGCAAGCTGGAGTTTGCCGACAGTCTGCGTGCCCGGGTGGCGCTGCTAGAAGGGGCGCCGGTCACCATCCTCGACGAGGTGGCGGCCGACATGCCCTGGATGCCGGGCCTGCCACTCATGGTCGATACCCTCAAGCAGGCTGGCTGGAAGGTGGCGATCGCCTCCGGTGGCTTCACCCGCTTTGCCGGCGAGTTGCAGCGTGCTCTGGGTCTGGATGCCATTTTCGCCAACGAGCTGGCGGTGGAAGGGGGCCTGCTGACCGGCAAGGTGAGCGGCCCCATCGTCGATGCCGCCGCCAAGGCCGAGGCGCTGCAACAGCTGGCCTCGGAGTACGGTGTGGTTGCATCCCAGACGGTCGCGGTCGGCGATGGTGCCAACGATCTCAAGATGATGGGGGTGGCGGGGCTTGGTATTGCCATTCATGCCAAACCCCTGGTACGTGCCCAGGCGGCGGCGACCCTCAATCACCACGATCTGGAAGGGGTGCTCTGCCTGCTCGGCGCCTTGGCTTGTCGCGACCGGCGCTGGTGCTGATCCCGCTCAAGGAGGAGCCGATCACGAGATGGAACTGTTACAGCAATCCCTGTTTGTCCCCTGCGGTGAGCATCGACTCCATGTGCGCCATATCCAGCCCGGTGTCGCGGTGCATGCCGACCCCATCCTGATGGTGCACGGGGCCATCGAGAACGGCCGCATCTTCTACACCGAATCGGGCAAGGGGCTGGCCTGCTTTCTGGCTCGCCACGGGTATCAGGTCTATGTGGCGGATCTGCGTGGTCGGGGTCTGAGCACACCGACCATCGCCGAGCGGGCCGGCCACGGTCAGCATGAGCTGATCACCGAGGATCTGCCCGCTCTGCAGCGCTGGGTATCGGCCCGCCATGCCGGTGCCCGGGTGCACTGGATGGCCCACTCCTGGGGCGGCGTCATCATGGCCTCGACCCTGGTGCGCTTCCCCGAGCTGGCGGAGCAGGTTGCCAGCCTGGTGTTCTTCGGCACCAAGCGGGGGGTCTCGGTGCAGAACCCGGAGCGCTGGTTGAAGGTGGATCTGATCTGGAACCGGCTCGCCCCCTGGTTGGCGCGCCGCCGGGGATTTCTGGCCGCCCGCCGGTTGAAGATAGGGGCCGATGATGAGCCCCTGCGCTACCTGCAGGAGACCATTCCCTGGGTCAAGTGCGGGCCCTGGCAGGATCCCTTTGACGGTTTCACCTATGACGAGGCGGCGAGCCGGGTCAACTGGCCCCCGCTCTGGATGATTTCCGCCAAGGCGGACAAGGTACTTGGCCACCCCGTCGACGTGCGCCGCTTCAGCGACGAGATGGGCTCGGCCGCCCGCCACACCCGCCTTGGGCGGGACAACGGCAACCGGCTCGATTACGACCACATCAACATGCTGACGGCGCCCCAGGCACAGGAGGATCACTTCCCCGACATCCTCGCCTGGCTGCGCAACCCCCAGGCTGCCTGATAGACAAAAAACGGGCACTTGCGTGCCCGTTTTTTGTTGTCTCCCTGCCCTGCTGGCTAGCGGGGCCCGGATGGTATGCCAAGGCGGAACAGGGTCGCCTCGGTGGTATCGGTCAGTTCACCCACGCCCACGACACTCCAGAGATCCTCTTCCAGCTTCTTGGCCTTGTGAATGGCGAACTTGGCGATGTAGTCCAGTTCACCCGCGATGAAGCTGGTGTCCGGGCGGCCGGTGCGCGAAATACCCACCAGTACCGAATAGAACTCGCCCTGTTGCCGGGCCAGCTCGATGAAGCGGCGCTTTTGATCCGGTGAGCTGAAGCTGCTGGCCAGGTGGCTGCGAAACAGGGGGGTTCCCCCCTGGGAGTGGAGGGCGGCGATGTAGACCTCCTCCTCTTCCGGCTTGTCTTCCCGCTCGATGGCGCGCAGGGGATTGAGCAGCAGGGCCTTGAGCAGAGCCCCCTGGAACAGGGGATACAGGTTCAACTGCTGATCCTGCTCGGCACAGATGCGCAGAAGACGGGAAAGGCTGCGTGGCTGTGGCGAGAGGCCGGCCGCGGCCAGTTTCGGGGCGGCCTTGAGCTTGTTCACATAGACGGGGGTGTTGAACAGGTGGTGGGTGTAGAGGTTGCGCAGCGCCCTGGCCATGCCGCGATAGCGATTGAACTCCCGGGTGGTCTTGAGCTTGTTCTGGTTGCTTTCGATCAGCAGGCTGAAGAACTGGTGGCCGGTATGGCGCTCGGCCGTCCCCTCGATGCACAGATGCAGCACGGTTCTGCTCAGGTTGAGGCTGACCAGCCGATAGGGCAGGCGTTGCAGGTCCATGTTCCTGGCGAGCTCCTGCAAACGGGGCAGGGCCACCGTGATGATGTCTCCCTTCTCCCCGTCGAACGGCTCCTCCAGCTCGATTTGCATGCCGTGGGCCGAGATGTCTCGGGTCCAGCCGACCCAGGTTCGCTCCTTGTGATGCAAGACGATGGCCGTCTTGTGCATGTAGCGCGCCTCCTTGCGCAGTTGCACATAGTGCAGCGTCTCTATCTCGAAGGGGGCGGCATGGATGTCATGGCCAAAGCGCTGCAAGGCGTTGGCGTTGAGCGGATCCTGACCCGTCTCTCGCTGGAACTCGTCGCGCTGGTTGTCCAGGTTTATCTCCTGCAGCATGCCCACGTATCCGAGCTGGGCCAGGCGCTCGCGCAGCAGCCTGTCCTGCAACGGGCTCGCCCCGCCCTGGGGGTTGTCGAGGTCGGCCTCCCGCAGGGTGCAGGCTTCCATGCTGAACTTGTATACCCGCCAGCTGGGGCGGCGGGCGCCGATCTGGAAGAAGAGCGCGGTCAGTCCGCTCTGTTCCAGCTCCTCCCGGGTCGCGGAGAAGAAGTAGAGGTGGCTGCGTACCGCATGGGTAAAGCTGTAGATCAGCGTCTCGCGCAGCCCCTCTTTGCCTGGAAGCAACGAGGGCATGCGGGCCGCAGTGAAGAGGCTGGCGAGCATGTCGCGGTTCTTGGCGTCGCGCCAGTATTCGAGAATGTGCTGGTTGTTCTCGGTGCGCAGGGCGATCTCGAGGGCGGGGATGCTGCCCTTGCCGAAATAGAGGGGCATGCCGGTCATGCGCGGCAGATAGAACTGCTCATACCCCTTGATGACGGCGGCGGAGAGCAGGTAGTCGACGCTGACGCGATAGCGGCTGCGGTTGCGCTCGATGAAGTCGCGCAGGAACTCGTCGAACACCGGATGCTCGCCGTTCTTGAGCAGCCTGAGCCAGAATTTGTCCTCTTTTCTCTCCTCCCCCAGGATCTGGTAGCTGACCGGGTCACGCAGCAGGGGATGGGGATGATCGCGTTCCAGTCCGGTGAAGAAGACGGCTATCAGGTCGCCTGTCTGGTAGTCGGGCAGATAGGGCACGGATACCCGGATGCCGCCGAGGGAGATGTCGGAGCTCTTGGCGAGGATCTTCTCGCCGTTGGCGAGCTGGAGCACCATGGGAGAGCTGAAGTGCATGCGCTCTTCCTGTCGCCCGTAATGGCTGGCGAAGGGGATGGCGCTGACATCGAACGGACGAAACGGGCTGATGGGCAGTGCCAGATTGTCGCTGCGCCCCTGGTTGAGTTTGTACCAGGCTTGCAGCGCCTCGTAGACCCCCAGGGTGTAGCTGTCCCGGTAGAGGTAGCACTGGGATTGAAACAGCTCGATGGCCTCGGCGGGCATGAAGTGGGTCACCCCGTCGAACTCATGCACCTGACAGAGGGCGCCCAGCTCGTTGCGCATGTCGATGACGCGCCGGCAGGGGGTGCACTTGCGTTTGAGTTCCATCTTCAGCAGGAACCGGCTGTTGGTATTTTCGTTCTGGGTCAGACGGTTGAAGATTTCGTCGAAGTCCTTTTCCCGGAGCAGGGGGACAAGTTGTTCTATCAGATGTAGTGGTTGTTCTGAATCCATGTATTCCTGCCGCGGAAAGTCACTTTTCCGATTCTGGGTTTGATCTGCCGGTCGCAAACAAGTATATCAAGCAGGAATTCATCCTGTCCCCGAGTTATCCATGGCCAAAAACAAAACCGCCTATGTTTGTTCCGAATGTGGAGCCGACTTCACCCGCTGGCAAGGCCAGTGCAGCGAGTGCAAGGAGTGGAACACCATCACCGAGGTGCGACTGGGGGTGACGACACCCGGCAAGAGTGCTCGCTATACCGGTTATGCGGGCGCCGTCGGCAGCCAGGTGCAGACCCTGGCGGAGATCGCCACCACGGAGATCCCCCGTTTCAGCTCGGGCTTCAAAGAGCTGGACCGCGTACTCGGTGGCGGCGTGGTCCCCGGTTCGGCCATTCTCATCGGTGGCAACCCCGGGGCCGGCAAGTCGACCCTGTTGCTGCAGACCATGTGCGGCCTGGCGCAGCGCATGAAGACCCTTTATGTGACCGGTGAGGAATCACTGCAACAGGTGGCGATGCGGGCCGGTCGGCTGGGTCTGCCCACGGACAAGCTGCGCATGTTGTCCGAGACCAGTGTCGAGCAGATCTGCCTCATCGCCCAGCAGGAGCAACCTCAGATCATGGTCATCGACTCCATCCAGGTGATGCACGTGGCGGATGTGCAGTCCGCGCCGGGTTCCGTCTCCCAGGTGCGGGAGTCGGCGGCGCTGTTGACACGCTATGCCAAGCAGAATCATGTGGCCATCTTCATGGTGGGCCACGTCACCAAGGACGGCACCCTGGCTGGCCCCAAGGTGCTGGAGCACTGCATCGACTGCTCCGTGCTGCTGGATGGCGGGCACGACTCGCGTTTTCGCACCCTGCGCTCCCACAAGAACCGCTTCGGTGCGGTCAACGAACTGGGGGTCTTCGCCATGACCGGGCAGGGAATGAAGGAGGTGAGCAACCCTTCCGCGATTTTCCTCAGCCGCGGGGAGGAGCAGGCGCCGGGCTCCATCGTCATGGTGATCTGGGAAGGCACGCGCCCCCTGCTGGTGGAGTTGCAGGCGCTGGTGGATTACTCCCAGCTCTCCAATCCGCGCCGTGTGGCGGTGGGGATGGACCACAACCGTCTCGCCATGCTGCTGGCGGTGCTGCATCGTCACGGCGGGTTGCAGATGGCGGATCAGGATGTGTTCATCAACGTGGTGGGTGGCGTCAAAGTCGAGGAGACCAGCGCGGATCTGGCGCTGCTGCTGGCCATGGTGTCGAGCTTCCGGGATCAGGCCCTGCCCAAGGATCTGGTGGTCTTTGGTGAGGTGGGGCTCTCCGGCGAGATACGGCCCGTGCCCTCGGGTCAGGAGCGACTGCAGGAGGCGGCCAAGCACGGTTTCCGCCGAGCCATCGTCCCGCATGCCAATGCGCCCAAACATCCCATCGAGGGGATGGAGGTGGTGCCGGTGAAGAAACTCTCCGATGCCCTCGAGGCCCTGTAACCAACCATGAAAAAGGAGCGTATGAACGCTCCTTTGTTTTTCTGCCCGCCCGCTCAGGATTCGGGGGGGACGTGGTCTCGGTGCTCTTGCAGCAACTGCTCCAGCTCGCGATGGAGCAGTTGCTCCTCTCCGATGTTCAGCTCGATCATCCGCTTGAGGTGAGTGGCGCTGTCGATGTCGATGTGGTGGCAGTAAAACCCCAGCTTCTTGCTGGCTTCGTGGGTCAGCTCGACCTGCATCTTGATCTCGATGTCGCTGCCCCCGAGCACGAAGCAGATTTCGTACTCCTTGTCCTCGCTGGCGACCCAATCCTCGGGTCTGAGCAGCAGGGCTCCCTGCAGGGAGACATCGACCAGCTGGGTGCGCCACTGGTGTTCACCCTGGGTGAGCTTGGCGGCGGTCAAATAGAAAATCCGAGTAAAGTGGCGGCGCTCGGCCATGGTCGTCTCCGGTCTGCGTGCGAGCAAGATGCTCATTCTTCATGTTGCAGAGTGTAATCCAGCTGGCACGCCAGGATATTGAACTGGCTCCGATATTGAATATCAGACCTGCTGATGGCTGAGGGATTCCACCACCTGCAGCGCCTTGACCAGCCGATCCTCCTGTTTGAACCTGTCTTCCAGCACGGGGCCGAGCTGGTTCAGATCCTCGTCCAGTTGCAGCAACTGGGCTTCGTCGGCGTTGCTGTACTTGTCGTTGAACTCCAGCGCGAATTCGGTACAGGCACGGATATGGGGGTAGATGCGCTTGGCCAGCTCCAGTTTGTCGCCGCTGGCTTGCTCAAAGGCGGTGACGACGTGGTTGTAGATCTCGAAATGGCCTGCGCTGACGTAGTCGACCAGTTGTTCGCAAAAACGTTGCAGTTCTACATGGCCTGGGAGGGTGCGTTGCTTGCACTTGGCGGGCATAAGGCCTGCCAGTCGCATGTACTCGACCAGCAACGCCTGTCTGGCATCCAGCCAGTCATCTATTGCTCTGTGCTTGCCTGCCAGTGCGCGCTTGGTTTTTTCCAGTTCAGTTAACATAGTCCCTCCATGGGCATGGCATGCGGCACTCGGGTCGCACGCCTCCGGTCATTCTCATCGACTGACGACACTCCTATAACTAGGGAAAATCCTGTTGACCGTCAATAGGAGTGTAGGGATATTGTTACATCAGGCGGGGATTTGCATGCCGCTCCCCACCGGTGCTTCGCATCCTGTCGCCCATCCAGGGGACAAGGGGGCGATATATGTGACTATTTCCGCAGATCTTGATGAAAACCCCAGCATTCAAGCCAATCCGGCTGATAAAGCCTTTGCCTGAGTGTTTTTTTTTGAATAGAGTGGCCCGGTGCTAAATGCCCGATCATAAAGGAAATGTTATGAACAAAGCTCAACTTGTCGATGCAATTGCCGCCAAAGCAGACCTGAGCAAAGCTCAGGCCAAAGTCGCTCTGGAAGAGATCATCAATGGTATTACCCAGAGCCTGAAAGAGGGCGATGCCGTTCAGTTGGTGGGTTTTGGTACCTTCAAGGTCAACCATCGCGCGGGCCGTACCGGTCGCAACCCGCAAACCGGTAAAGAGATCCAGATTGCAGCTGCCAATGTGCCGTCCTTCGTGGCTGGCAAGGCGCTGAAAGACGCCGTCAAATAAGGTCGTCTTGTAATCAAATGAAACCCGGCTTGTGCCGGGTTTTTTCTTGCCATCTTCGTCAAAATTTGTTTCAGATACACTCAGGATATGGCATGCGCTGTAGCGAGGTGGATATGGAACAGAAAAATGCCATTCGGCAGGTAGCCGTCCCCTGGGCTCCCTCTCGTCAACTCCCTCCCGGCCTGGTCGTGGCCGAACTGCATCAGGATATCTGGAGCGACACCCTGACCGTCATGCTGGGGCGTGCTCGCAGCATCGATCTGCCTCCGTTGCCCCTGTGCCGGGTGAGTTTTCGCCACATCTTCGCGGTGCGGGTGATGGAGGATTGCGATCTGGCGGAGGGGCGTGACAGCCACGTCATCGAGGAGCAGATCCAGCTCATTACCCCGTCCCGTTTCGCCAGCTGGTTCCATCAGGAATCCGATGGACTGCACCTGGATGAAGATTTGCAGCACTACCGCATCTCGACCTGGGATTACTGCGCCGATGTGCTGACCTCTTCTCCCCCTGAACTCCAGTTCATGGTTCAGGAGGAGTAAGCCAGACTGTCGGGTCGCCTCCGTGGTGACAAAAAAGCCGGCGCAGGGGCGCCGGCTTTTTCTTGTTCGGGAGAGGTGGCGTTCAGCCCAGGAGTTGGTCCCGGTGCAGCCCCAGCACGATCAGCAGCCCGATGAAATAGAAGGCGCTGAGCTTGATGCCGAGAATGGTGAGCAGGCCGGCGCACAGACGCACCAGGGCCTTGTGCAGCCAGGATCCGGTGAAGCGGTACATGATCACTCCACCGCGTCGGCCGGCGCGAACTCCGGCACCTTGGCCATGGCGTCCAGCACCACTTGAATGTCGGCCCCCGGCTTGCAGGCATTCTCGCTCAGATGGCGACGCCAGGCGCGCGCGCCCTGCATGTTCTGGAACAACCCCAGCATGTGGCGGGTCATGTGGGAGAGGTAGTTTCCCTTGGCCAGCTCTTGTTCGATGTAGGGCAGCATCATCCGCACCACCTCGTGGCGGCTCGGCACGGCACGGTTCTCGCCGAACACCAGATTGTCCACCTGGGCCAGAATGTAGGGATTCTGGTAGGCTTCGCGGCCCATCATGACCCCGTCGAGGTGCTGCAGATGTTCAAGAGTCTGTTCCAGACTGGTCACCCCGCCGTTGATGGCAATGGTCAGTTCCGGATAATCCTGCTTGACCCGGTAGACGCGAGGATAATCGAGGGGCGGGATCTCGCGGTTCTCTTTCGGACTCAGGCCGCTCAACCAGGCCTTGCGGGCATGGACGATGAAGGTATCGCAACCGGCGTCCCTTACCTGCTCGATGAAGGCCTGCAAGAACTCGTAGGAGTCTTGCTCGTCGATGCCGATACGGGTCTTCACGGTGACCGGAATGTCGACCACGTCGCGCATCGCCTTGACGCAATCGGCCACCAGCGCGGGTTCGCCCATGAGGCAGGCGCCGAAGCGGCCGTTTTGTACCCGATCGGAAGGGCAGCCGACGTTGAGGTTGACCTCGTCATACCCGCGCTCCTCGGCGAGCCTGGCGCAGCGGGCCAGGTCTGCCGGGTTGCTGCCACCCAGTTGCAGGGCGAGAGGGTGTTCCTGCTCGCTGTAACCCAGATAATCCCCTTTGCCATGGATGATGGCGCCCGTGGTCACCATCTCGGTATAGAGCAGGGTCTGGCGGGTCATCAGACGGTGGAAATAACGGCAATGCCGATCGGTCCAGTCCAGCATGGGGGCGATGGAAAAGCGCTGCGCCTGCATAAAAATCATCCGGGTTGGCCAAACAAGGGGCGGGATTCTATCACAACGTGAGACAGCCCCAGAAAATGAATTTTGTCGCCGCGCACTGGGGGCCCTGTGATAGTATCCGGCTAATTGACAGGGTATCTGCGTGAACATGAATCAAGACCAACTTCTACAACGAGCGGAACGCCTCTGCGAGCAGCGCGGGATCCGTTTCACCCCGACACGGCGCCAGGTGTTCCGGCTGCTTGCCGCCCACGGCAATGCCATCAGTGCCTATGATTTGCTGGCCCAGTTGCAGCAGACCGAAGCTCATGCCAAACCGCCTACCGTCTATCGGGCGCTCGACTTCCTGCTCGAACAGGGCTTTGCCCACAAGGTGGAGTCGCTCAACGCCTTCATCTTCTGCTGCCACTTCGACCATGCCCACCCGATGCAACTGTTGATCTGCGATCGTTGCGGTGAGGTAGTGGAGCTGCACGATCCCGCCATCGACAGCGCCTTTTCCGAGCAGGCTCATCAGCATGGTTTTACTATTACCAACAAGACCATAGAAGCCCATGGTCAATGTGCCCGCTGTTCCGCTACCGTAGGAAGTCAAGATGAAGGCTGATTTTGTAAACCCGTTCCTGCTCTCCCTGCTCAACGTGCTCTCCACCATGGCACAGCTGGAACTCAAACCGGGCGCGCCCAAGCGCAAGACGGACGAGCTGGCTCGGGGAGATGTCTCCGGCCTGATTGGCATGGTGGGTCCGCAGACCCGGGGTTCCCTCTCCATCAGCTTCGAGAAGGGGCTGGCACTGGAGATCATGCGTCGCATGCTGGGGGAGGCGCCGGCCACCATCAACGAGGAAGTGACCGACATGGTGGGCGAGATCACCAACATGGTGACGGGCGGCGCCAAACGCATGCTGGGGGAGAAGGGCTATGAGTTCGACATGGCGACCCCGGTCATCGTCTCCGGTCCCAATCACACCATCACTCACCGGGCCGACGGCGCCAAGATCATGATGCCGTTCGAATCGGAGTATGGCCGTGCCACCATCGAGATCTGCTTCGAGTAATCGCCATGTGGAAGATGCTGAAATGGAGTGTCATCGGTGGGGTGGTGCTGCTTATCCTGTCGGATATCGAGATCAGCACCTCTCTCTACAAGTACGAAGACAACCGCGTGGAGATCAACTTCCCGCGCTGGCAGGCTGACCAGCCCTGGGGCACCCTGCGCTGGCATGCGGGCCGGTTTGAGCATCACTGGTACGGTCTTGCAGGCAAACCCAAGCCAGCAACCGTACTCTGACGAGCGCTCTCCACAACGGATGAACCAGATTGCACCAACAAAAAAGAGGCCAGCAAATGCTGGCCTCTTTCATTTGGTCAAGATCTGTTATCAGGCCGCTTCTGCAGCCAGCTTGCCATTGCCACGCACCATGACACCGAGGCCACAGGCCAGCAGGGTCGGCAGCAACCAGGCCAGGCCTTTGTCAAACAGCGGCAGGAAGGCGAAAGCATCCATCTTCATGCCGGCGGCGCCCAGGCCGTCCAGGCAGCCGAACAGGAAGGCGACCAGCAGCACGGAGCGGAACACCAGGCGGGGGCGACCGAAGTAACCCTTCAGGAAGGTGACCAGTACCAGCGCCACGGCAACCGGGTAGATGGCGACCAGCACCGGAATGGAGAGGCTGATGAGCTGGCTCAGGCCCACGTTGGCCACGACGCCGCAGATGACACCCAGCAGCACGACCAGCTTCTTGTAGCTCATGCCGGTCAGGTTGTGGAAGAAGTCGGAGCAGGCGGAGATGAGGCCGACGGCCGTGGTGAAGCAGGCCAGGGTAATGATGGCTGCCAGGATGAACTGACCCGGTTGGCCGAACAGACTCAGTACGTAGGCGTTGACGATGGCACCGCCGTTGCTCACGTCTGTGGCGACGCCGGCAGCGGTGTTGCCCAGCTGGAACAGGGAGACATAGACAACGGAGAGACCGATGGCGGAGATGATGCCCGCGATGGCCAGGTACTTGAACTGGCTCTGGTAGCCATGGATGCCTTTCTGGCGCAGCAGGTCGACGATCAGGGCGCCGAACATCAGGGACGCCAGGGTGTCCATGGTGTTGTAGCCTTCCAGAATGCCCTTCACGAAGGGGGTGCTCTGGTAGTCACCGGATGCGGCAGGCATGCTTCCTTGCGGTGCGACGAAGACACCGATGGCCAGGGTCAGCAGCAGCAGCATCAGTAGCGGGGTCAGGTACTTGCCGATGGCATCCATCAGCTTGCCCTGGTTGAGGGAGACCAGGATGGCCACGCCGAAGAACAGTACTGTGTAGGCAGCCAGACCGGATGGTCCCATGTCGCCAAGGAAGGGCTTGAGGCCCATCTCGTAGGCCACCAGGCCGGTACGGGGGGCGGCGAAGGCCGGGCCGATGATGATGTAGATGGCGACGGCCAGTGCGGTGGCCACGCCGGCCGGCAGCAGCTTGGTCATGCCGGCCCAGCCGTTGCCAGCCTTGGCGACGGCGATGATGGTGATGAGGGGCAGGCCCACGGCGGTGACCAGGAAGCCCAGCATGGCCAGGGAGAGGTGCTCACCCGCCATGAAGCCGGCCAGGGGCGGGAAGATGATGTTGCCTGCGCCCAGATAGAACGCAAAGGTCATGAAGCCCAATCCGAGTACATCGGACAATGTGAGTGATTTCGTCAAGTTCAACCTCGTCTGTCTTGTAAACTATTGCTTGTTATAGTTTTTTATTTGTCAGTGACCGGCACTTTCCGGGGGTAAAAAAAAGAGCCCCGCTGGTTTTTTCATCGCGACCAGTGGTTTGAACTGGTCTTGAGCGGGCGCTCATTTAGCAGTCAGCATAATGATGTGAAAAAATAGTTCAAGGCAAAATTTACATCTTCAAATAGAAGGGGTTGGCTAGTTGGATATATCTGTCGGAATAGCCTCCTGTGGCAGAATGGATCACAATTTCACCCCTCTCACACTTGTTTAATCCTCTGCCAAGCAGCAATAAAACACGATTTGCCTCTTTCCCCTCTCTGGTGGTAACAGCCAGATAACAACGCTCATACAGATCATAACTCGACGAAATGCATAAAATTTCATCCGCCATCGCCGTGGGCAGCACCAGGGCCAGTTGCCCGGTATGGTTCAGCAGGCGATCGCTGGCGGCCAGCAATCCCCTGGGGTCGAGCCCCCCGGTATGACGGGCCAGAGCCCTGGCCGGATCGCGGAGTGTCTGGCCTGCCGGGAAATAGGGCGGGTTGGAGACGATGAGATCGTAAGGGGGGGCGAGGTGATCCTGAATGGCGCTCTCTATGATGGTGACCCGCTCACGCCAGGGGGAGGCCGCCACATTCTCCTGGGCCTGCATGGCTGCATCCTTATCCAGCTCCACCCCGTCTATGTGGCAGTCGTTCGTGCTGCGCTGGGCCAGCATCAGGGCGATGAGGCCGCTGCCGGTGCCGATGTCCAGCACCCGGCGGGCGCTGTCGACCGGCGCCCAGGCTCCCAGCAGAATGCCGTCCGTACCGACCTTCATGGCGCAGCGGTCGTGATCGATGTGAAATTGCTTGAACGTGAAACCGTTGTTGCGCCCCATTCGGCCCTCCTCCTGTGCCTGCCCGCGGAAAATGGCCGGCGATTATAGCGGCTAAGCCACAGTCACCATAGGAGCCGGCGGCATAATCGCCTATAATCTGCCGCTTCCTTAATGACCGAGTATTGCCATGAGCCAGTCCTTTGATGATTTCGACCTGAATCCAGCCCTCAGTCGGGCCTTGGCCGAGATGGGATTCACCCGCCCCACCACCATCCAGCAGATGGTGCTGGAGCCAGCCCTGGACGGCCGCGATATTCTGGCCTCTGCGCCGACCGGCACCGGCAAGACCGCCGCCTTCCTGCTGCCCGCGATGCAGCACCTGCTGGACTTCCCGCGTCGCAAGCCGGGTCCGTGCCGCATGCTGATCCTGACTCCGACCCGCGAGCTCGCGCTGCAGGTGAGTGCTCACGCCAAGGCCCTGGCGGTGCACACCCATCTCAGCATCGAGACCATCATCGGTGGCGTCAGCCATGAAGAGCAGCTGCCTGCCCTGACCAAGACCACCGACATCGTGGTGGCCACCCCGGGCCGTCTGCTCGAGTACATCGAGAAAGAGGAGTTCGAGAGCCACGACATCGAGGTGCTGGTGCTGGATGAAGCGGACCGGATGCTGGACATGGGCTTCATCAAGGACGTGAACCGCATCGTGGAAGAGGCGCGCTACCGCAAGCACACCATGCTCTTCTCCGCCACCCTGGAAGGGGCCGGCCTCGAGAAGTTTGCGAGCGAGATCCTCAAAGACCCGGTTGAGCTGCACGCCGAGCCGCCCCGCAGCGAGCGCCGCCCCATCACCCAGTGGATCCACCTGGCCGATGATGCCGCCCACAAGTTGGCTCTGCTGGTGCACATCCTGAAAAACCCGGAGACCCAGAAGGCCATCATCTTCGTCAAGACCCGTGAGCGACTGGCGGAGCTTTCCGGCCAGTTGCAGGCGGCAGGCGTGCCCTGCGCCTGGATCCGTGGCGAGATGGAGCAGGCCAAGCGCATAGAGTCTATCCGCAAGTTCCACGAAGGGGAGGTGCCCTTCCTCATCGCCACCGACGTGGCCGCCCGCGGCATCGACCTGCCGAACGTCAGTCATGTCATCAACTACGACATGCCCTACGGCGCGGATGTCTATGTGCACCGCATCGGTCGTACCGGTCGTGCCGGCAACCGTGGCTGCGCCATCAGCCTGGTGGAAGCTCACGACATGGCCATGGTCGCCAAGATCGAACGCTACACCGAGGAGCGCCTCAAGCGCCGGGTGATCGATGAGCTGCGCCCCAGACACAAGGAAGCGCGGGTGCCGGTGAAGAAGAAAAAGCCGAAGGATGCCAAGAAGTCGGCAAAGAAGAAAAAGAAGTAATGCCCCCGAGCACAGTTGAAACGGCCATCCCAGGATGGCCGTTTTGCTGTCTGCTGCCTGGGGAGTGGCCTGAGAGAGGCGCAGAAAAAAGCCGACGCAAGGACGTCGGCCAACAAAAAGTGCTTACAACAGAGGATTCACAGAGTCAGACCCGAGGATCTCCGACTTGGTTCCCTTGAATGTGTAATTAATTTTCAGCGCGCTTGAACATCAGGGTATTGGCGTCGGACTCTTCCGGTACGAAGTAGTAGCCGTCGGCATTGAAACCGGTCAGCTGTTCCACCCGGGTGAGCCGATGCTTGATGATGTGGCGTGCCATCATGCCGCGGGCCTTCTTGGCGTAGAAGCTGATGATCTTGAACTGGCCGTTCTTCTCGTCCTTGAACACCGGTGTGATGATGCGCCCCTGCAGGGCTTTCGGGCGCACCGACTTGAAATACTCGTCGGAGGCGAGGTTGATCAGCACGTCGTCCCCCTGGGCCGCCAGCGCCTTGTTCAGGTGCTCCGTGATGATGTCGCCCCAGAACTGGTAGAGGTCCTTGCCGCGCGGGTTCTCAAGCCTAATCCCCATCTCCAGGCGGTAGGGCATCATGAGGTCAAGCGGCCGCAGTACGCCATAAAGGCCGGAGAGCATGCGCAGGTGGGCCTGGGCGAAGTCGAGGTCGGCCTCGCTGAAATCTTCTACGGCCAGACCGGTGTAGACGTCCCCCTTGAAGGCCAGCAGCGCCTGGCGGGCGTTGGCCGGCGTGAAGTCAGGCTGCCACTCGGCAAAGCGGGCGGCGTTGAGGCCGGCGAGCTTGTCGCTGATCTTCATCAGGCTGGCGATCTGGTCCGGGCTCAGTTGACGAGCCCGGGTGATCAGTGCTGCGGAGTGGTCCAGCAGTTCGGGTTGGGTGAAACGGGAGGTCACCAGGGGTGACTCGTAATCCAGCGTCTTGGCCGGGGAAACCACAATCAGCATAACGGTCCTTTACTAGCGGTGACGCACGCCCCTCATTCATCCAGGGTCACGTTGTCGAGAGTGCCTGCGCCCAGCTGCTCGCGACCCGACAGCTTGATGAGCAGTCGCAGGTCGTTGGCGGAGTCGGCATGGGCAAGGGCCTCACTGTAGCCAATTTGGCCGGCGCAGAACAGGGTGAACAGCGCCTGATCGAAGGTCTGCATGCCGAGCTCGCCGGATTTGGTCATCACCTCCTTGAGTCTGTGCATCTCTCCCTTGCGGATGATGTCGGTGACGAGCGGGGTGTTGAGCAGGATCTCGAAGGCGGCGACCCGGCGCTGCCCATGAGCGGAGGGGAGCAGCTGCTGGGCGACGATGGCGCGTAGGTTGAAGGAGAGATCGAACAGGAACTGGCGGTGCTTCTCCTGGGGGACCAGATGCAGGATGCGATCCAGCGCCTGGTTGGCATTGTTGGCGTGCAAGGTGGCGAGGCAGAGGTGCCCTGTCTCGGCGAACTGGATGGCGAACTCCATGGTCTCCTGAGAGCGGATTTCACCGATGAGGATGACATCCGGGGCCTGGCGCAGGGAGTTTTTGAGGGCGACATCGAAGGATGCGGTGTCGATCCCCACCTCCCGCTGGGTCACCAGACAGCGATCGTGCTGATGGACGAACTCCACCGGATCCTCCACCGTCAGGATGTGGCCGTCACCGTGCTGGTTGCGAAAGCCGATCATGGCCGCCTGGGTGGTGGACTTGCCGGCGCCAGTGGCGCCGACGAAGAGCACCAGCCCGCGTTTGGCCATGGCGACCTCCTGCAGGATGGGAGGCAGCACCAGCTCGTCAAAGGTGGGGATGCGGGTCTCGATGCGTCGCAGCACCATGCCCGGCATATCCTGTTGCCAGAAGGCGCTGACCCGAAAGCGCCCCAGCGAGCCTCGCTGGATGGCGTAGTTGGCCTCGCGGGTGTGCAGGAAGCGCTCGAAGTGGGTCTCGTCCAGGCTTTCTCTGATCAACGCCAGCGCCGTCGTCTTGTCGAGGGGAGCCGGCCCGAGCGACACCAGACGCCCGTTGACCTTGAGGGTCGGGGGGGCATCGACCGTGATGAAGAGATCCGAGCCCTTTTGTTCAACCAGTGCGGCGAGCAGAACATCCATGTTCATGGCGACTCCTTGGGTGTGCGAGCTTAAATGGTATTGGGATCGACAGCCTTGGCCTTGGCATCAAGGGAGGCGACGACCCCCCGGTTGACCAGCTGCTTGAGGCTCTGGTCCATGGTCTGCATGCCGTGGGTCATCCCGGTCTGGATGACGGAATAGAGCTGGGCCACCTTGTCTTCCCGGATGAGGTTTCGCACCGCCGGGATCCCCAGCATGATCTCGTGGGCCGCCACCCGGCCGCCACCGATACGCTTGAGCAGGGTCTGGGAGATGACCGCCCGCAGGGATTCGGAGAGCATGGATCGCACCATGTCCTTCTCCGAGCCGGGGAAGACGTCGATGATACGGTCGATGGTCTTGGCAGCCGAGGAGGTGTGCAGGGTGCCAAACACCAGGTGACCGGTTTCGGCGGCGGTCATGGCGAGGCGGATGGTTTCGAGGTCCCGCATTTCACCTACCAGGATGATATCCGGGTCTTCCCGCAGGGCCGAGCGCAGGGCGTTGCTGAAGCTCTTGGTGTCGCGGTGTACTTCCCGCTGGTTCACCAGGCAGCGCTTGTTCTCGTGCACGAATTCGATGGGGTCCTCGATGGTGAGGATGTGGTGGTGGAAGTTGTCATTGATGTAATCGACCATGGCGGCCAGGGTGGTGGATTTGCCCGAGCCGGTGGGCCCAGTCACCAGTACCAGGCCGCGAGGGTACTCCGCTATCTTGCGAAATATCTCCGGCGCCCCCAGATCGTCCAGGGTCAGAACGGTACTCGGGATGGTACGAAACACGGCGCCCGAGCCGCGCGCCTGCTGGAAGGCGTTGACCCGAAAGCGTGCCATGCCGGGTACTTCGAAGGAGAAGTCCACCTCGAAGTTCTCCTCCAGCTCCTTGCGCTGGTGGTCATTCATGATGTCGTAAATGAGAGCATGGACTTCCCGGTGATCCAGGGCGGGCAAATTGATCTTGCGAACCTCCCCATCAACCCTGATCATCGGGGGGACCCCGGCTGAGAGGTGTAGATCCGAGGCCTTATGCTTTACACTGAATGCCAATAACTCTGTGATATCCATAGATTTGTTATTCTCCCATCACAAGATTACGAACGAAATATGAGCCAGATTGCCCAGCACCTGCTTCAGGTAAAGGAACGTATTGTAGAGGCTGCCCGGCGTGTTGGCCGCAGCCCAGATCACATCCAGTTGCTTGCTGTCAGTAAAACCAAGCCGCTGGGGGACATTCAGGCTGCCTATGCCGCCGGCCAGCGGCGCTTTGGCGAATCCTACGCCCAGGAGGCCGCGCTCAAGATTGATGCCTTGCGCGAGCAGAACGCCTGTACAGACATAGAGTGGCACTTTATCGGTCCGCTGCAATCGAACAAGTCCAAGCTGGTGGCGGAGCGGTTCGATTGGGTTCAAAGTGTCGATCGCGACAAGCTCATCGAACGCCTCAACAATCAGAGACCGGGTGGGCTCGCGCCGCTAAATATCTGTCTGCAAATCAATATTAGCGGAGAGAGCAGCAAATCCGGTACGTCGGAGCAAGAGATTTTCCGCCTGGCCTCTCTGGTGGCCCAGAGCGAGCGGCTGCGGTTGCGCGGCCTGATGGCCATCCCCGAGCATACCAGCGACGAGGGGGTGCTCGCGGCCCAGATGGCGCGCATGCAGGCTCTGTTCACCGAGCTTGCGCAACAATACCCGAGCGTCGACACCCTTTCGATGGGGATGACCGAGGATCTCGAGCCTGCCATTGCCCATGGCAGCACCATGGTGCGGGTCGGGACCGCCATCTTCGGGGCCCGTGACTATTCATGAGCAAGAGCCGGGGCGAGAAACATCCCGGTCGTGCTTTTTTTCAGGTAAACAGGCGCGTGTGATGCTGTCAGCCCGCACAGGTTGGGTCGGCATCCGCTGCGATGTCAGTAACAGGAGTGTTTGATGCAGCAGAGAACCCTCGCCTTCATCGGGGCAGGCAACATGAGCCGCAGTATCATTGCCGGCCTCATCCAGGCGGGTTACCCGGCAGAGCGTATCATCGCCGCCAATCCCAGCCGTCCCAAGCTGGACGAACTGGCCAGCCAGTTCGGCATCCGTATCACCCAGGACAACGCCGAGGCGGCCCGGGAGGCCGAGGTGATCGTGCTAGCGGTCAAGCCCCAGCTGATGGCGGGCATGCTGACGGCGCTGGTGGCCGAGCTTGGCTCGCTGGATGGCAAGTTGCTCATCTCCATCGCCGCCGGCATTCGCGTCGCGCGCTTGCAGGAGATGGCGGGTGGTCACGATCGCATCATTCGCACCATGCCCAACACCCCCTCCTTGCTGGGGCTGGGGATGACCGGGCTCTATGCACCGCCCGCCATCGGGCAGGCCGATCGGGCGGTGGCCGAACAGATGATGCAATCCGTGGGCAAGACCCTCTGGGTGGAGCAGGAGGCTGGCATCAACGGCGTCATTGCGGCGGCGGGCAGTGCCCCGGCCTACTTCTTCCTGTTCATGCAGGCGATTGCCGAGGAGGCCGAGGCCATGGGCTTTACGCCGGAGCAGGCCCGCCTGCTGGTGCAGCAAACCGCACTGGGGGCGGCCGCCATGGTGGAGCAGAATCCCGAGCTGTCGCTACAGACCCTGCGCGAGCAGGTGACCAGCAAGGGCGGGACCACGGCCGAGGCCGTCAAGACATTCCAGGAGCAGGGGCTGATGCCGCTGACCGCAAGAGCCATGCAGGCGGCCGTTACCCGGGCCGGCGAAATGGAAACCCTTTTCTGAATCCCTTTTAGCAAGGAGCCCGGATGAACACGGCTTACTTTTTGATTAACACTGTCTTTGATCTCTACCTCATGGTGGTGCTGCTGCGGGTCTGGCTGCAGTGGGCGCGGGCCGACTTCTACAACCCCATGAGCCAGATGGTGGTCAAGCTGACCAACCCGCTGGTGGTGCCCCTGCGCCGCGTCATCCCGGGTTTTGGCGGGCTGGACATGGCCTCTGTGCTGCTGGCGCTGCTGATCGCCGTTGGCAAATTGGTCCTGCTCAAGAGCATGAATGTGCTGCAGGCGGACTGGCTCACTCTCTGTCTGTTTGCGACGCTCACCGTGCTGAAGAAGGCGGGTTCCATGATCTTCTGGATCCTGCTTATCCGCGCCATCCTGAGCTGGGTCAGCCAGGGTCGCAACCCCATTGAATACGTGATGCACCAGCTCACTGAACCCTTCCTGGCCCCCATTCGCCGCATCCTGCCTGCATTGGGCGGGCTGGATCTCTCCGTGCTGGTCGCCTTCATCGCGCTGCAGGCCATCAACTACCTGATGGGGGATCTGTTCGGCCAGTTGTGGTGGATGATCTGATGCCCGCCGTCCTGCTGGAAGGGGACGAGCTGGTGTTGCATCTGATGATCCAGCCCAAGGCGAGCCGGGATCAGATCATCGGATTGCACGGTGACGAGTTGAAAGTGGCCATCACGGCACCGCCGGTGGATGGTCAGGCCAACAGTCACCTGATCAAGTACCTGGCCAAGCAGTGCAAGGTGGCCAAGGGGCAGGTTCGCATCCTGCGGGGGGAGCTGGGTCGGCACAAGACGGTCGCCATCGACGCGCCAAAGCAGATCCCCGCCGAGATTGCCGCTCTGCTCGATAATCAGGGTTGATACGAGAGGGATGACATCATGAAAACAGCCTGGATGAGTTGCCTGCTGGCACTCCTGATGACGCTGCCGCTGCGGGCTGAGCAGATGCAGGAGCTGGGCCCCTGGAAAGTGCACTACAGCGCGTTCAACTCCAGCTTCCTCACCCCCGAGGTAGCCAGGACCTATGGCCTGGAGCGCAGCCGCTATAACGGCATCGTCAATATCGCGGTGCAGAACAAGCAGGGGGTGGCACAGGCGGTGGGGATCAGCGGCGAAGCCCGCAATCTGACCGGCACCCTTCGCACCCTGAATTTTCAGGAGGTGAAAGAGGGGAATGCCATCTATTACCTGGCAGTGCTGCCCTATCGCAATGAGGACACCTACCAGTTCACCCTGAAGATCATGGGGGAGGGGCAGCAGCAGACGCTGACCTTCCAGCAGACCTTCTACGTCGACTAGATTGCAGGGTGAATGCAGATGCCCTGCCCCCACGGGGGCGGGGCATTTTTTTGCCCGGTGAACCTGTGCTCGACGTCAGTGGCTGGCCAGGGGATAGGTAAACAGGGCCAAGTGGGCGAAGTTGAACAGGAAGTGGAGCAGGATGGCGACACTGAGGCGCCCGCTTAGCTGGAACGCCAGGCCATAGCAGGCCCCCGCCAGCGCGGCGAACAACACCAGCAACGGGCCACCGGCAAGATGGGCTGCGCCGAACAGCAGGCTGGCGACCAGGAGACCTGCCCAGGGCGTGCTTCGGCTTGCCACCCCTTGCTGGATGCATCCCCGGAACAGCGCTTCTTCCGCCACACAGGTGAACAGCAGGTTGTTGAATGCGAACAGCCACCACCAGTGGGGCAGTCCCGCTTCGGGTTTGAGGGCGCCCAGTTGCCAGGCGGTGATGAGCAGGGCCGCGAGCGGCAGGATGAGCAGGGCCAGCGGCCGCCAGCGCATCGTTCCACCCGGGCCGAGCAGGCCGGGGATGGCCAGCAGCAGGGCGAAGAAAATGAGCGGCTTGTCCAGATTGAGGTAGAGGGTGAAGGGCACGCTGGCCGGGCCCGCCTGTACCTTGTCGAGCACCCTGAGATTGTCAAAGCCGGGCACCAGATGCAGCGTCAGGGCGAGGGACCACAGCAGGATCAGCGTCAGTGCGACGCCACGCCAGGGTGGGGGCAGGGTGGGGGTACGCCAGGCCAGCAGCAGACCGGCGAGGCTGACAAGAGCGGCGAGGGGCGTGAGTCGCTCAAGCCAGAGGGCGGTGAGCAGGGCTAGTCCCAACAGAAGCATGCCGGGCCTGGTTCGGCGGGCGAGGCAGCAGAGTACGGCGAGCCCCAGGACGAGCCAGATGAGGATATCGGGGAGTGGTAACATCGAGTCTCCTTGTATGAATGAAGGGAGCACCTTAACGATCCCCATGGTCTGGTTCAAGGAAAAGGGACTGGCCGGCAGAAGACGCGCAATGAAAAGCCGGAGCTGGGCTCCGGCTTGGGCGGCGGCAAGATGCCACCGAGAGAGGCGATGGCCTTCCCGTATCAGCGACCGGACTCGGCGATGACCCGGGCGATGATGTCGGCGCGTTTGCTGGCTTCCAGCTCGCCCAGGGCGATGAGACCGGCCTTGAAGATGACGTTCTTCGGCAGACTGACGTCATCCAGGGTGGTGATGGCCTCGACGTGCATGCCGTTCAGGCGGCTGGCATCGCGCGGGCTCAGGTTGACCTGGGTGTTCAGCACCTGCTTGCCCTTCTTCTTGGGCTGGGCGGGTTTCTTCGGTTGATCCAGCTCGTCTTCCGGCAGTTCGTCATCAAAATCGTAAATGGACATAGTCAATCCTGTTGGGTTGCAAGGGGCATGCTCGCCCGAATGGGGGTAATCAGCCCATATCCTCGTTGCGGATAAAGGCGCGCCAGGAGCCGAGTACCTGGGCAAAATCTTCCAGCCCGCACATGGCCAGCTGTTCATCATCGTAGTAGGCGAGATCGTCGAGATCCTCGTCCTGCTCGATATTGAGGACATTGGCCTTCACCTCGGCTTCCTCGTGGGTCAGCAGCAGGGAGTAGTCGCCCCCCAGCAGCCGGTATTCGGTGCGGGCCCGGCTGGAGAGCTGGTCGATGATGGCGAACAGCTCGTCGAGCTTCTCCTCATCCTTGCCCACCTCGTCGATCAACCACTGGCCGATGGCTTCATGGCCCATGGAGAACCGGGCGCGATAGCCACCGAACGGGTCGCGGCGAAATTCATAATCCATAGCGGAGTCCATATCGGAGGGTGAAACCACCACGGCGCAAAGCGGCATGATGCCGGATCCTTGATCCATGGTGGGGCACTGATAGCGTAAAGTGGCCTATTCTAGCGATCCCCCCCGCGCTTGTCTTGATGATGTGGGATCTTTAACGGGTGATCCCGGTGATGGCGCACGCCGGGGACCCTGTCAACGAATGGTATGGAGAGGCAATGCAGCTCAACGACGCGCTCGCGCATCAGATAGTCAGCCGGGCGATGAAGATCCTCTCGTTCTCGGTCAACGTCATGGATGAGCGGGGACTCATTATTGCGTCCGGCAATCCGGATCGGCTGCACCAGCGCCACGAGGGGGCCGTGCTGGCCCTGACCGAGAACCGGGTGGTGGAGATAAGCGAGGCCACCGCCAGGGAGCTCAAGGGAGTGAGGCCTGGCATCAACCTGCCCATCGCCTATCAGGGGGAGCTGCTCGGCGTCATCGGCATCTCGGGGGATCCGGACATCGTGCGTGCTTACGCCGAGCTGGTGCGCATGACCGCCGAGCTCATCCTGGAACAGGCGGCACTCACCGAGCAGTTGCAGTGGGACAAGCGCCACAAGGAGGAGCTGGTGTTGCAGCTCATTCGCGGCGAAGGGCGGGCCGATCAACTGCAACAGGTGGCCCGCTTCCTCGAGCTGGATCTCGCCCAGCCCCGGGTGGTGGCCGTGCTGGCGCTGGAGGAGGCCGAGCCCGCCCAGGTGAGGGAGCTGGTTCACCTGCTGGAAAACCCGGAGCGGGACAACCTGGTGGCCATCAACGGCCTGGACGAGATAGTGGTGCTCAAACCCGCCCAGCTCAGCGACGGCGTCTGGCAGTCGGCGCAGGAGCGCAGCCGGATCCGGCAGCTGCTCTCCCGTATTCCCCATTTCAAGGTTCGCATCGGTGTGGGTGATTACTTCGCCGGCATCCCCGGGCTGGCGCTCTCCTACCAGACGGCGCGAGACACCTTGCGCCGTGGCATGCGCCAGTCGCCCCGCAAGCAGGTCTATTTCTTCGAGGATTACCGGCTTTCAGTGCTGCTCGGCACCCTGGCGGACTCTTGGCAGGCGGATCAGCTGCGGGCTCCGCTGCAAAAGCTGGCGCAGGAGGACACAAAGGGAACGCTGCAAAAGACGCTGCGCCAATATTTCTTGCAGGATTGTGATCTGCATCCCTGTGCCGAAGCCCTGTTCATTCACCCCAACACCCTGCGTTATCGACTGACCCGGATAGAGCAGATAACCGGTTTGAATTTCAACAAGTTAGATGACAAGTTTCTGCTCTATCTCGGGCTCAGTCTCGATAGCTGATTTGTCTTTTCCAACAAAAATGCAAGGCTGGTAAATGTTTTTTTTGGTTTTATGGCCAAAGCATTCCAGGCGGGGATCCCCATAATGGCGCCACTCATTACAACAACAAGGTGCCCGTCATGATCCCAGTCTCCGCGCTCGGCGCGCTCGCCGCGCTTTCCATCGCCATCTTCCTCATCCTGAAGAAGGTGCCGCCCGCTTACGGCATGATTGTCGGTGCCCTGGCCGGTGGCCTGATCGGTGGCGCCGACCTGACCCAGACCGTCGCCCTGATGATCGGCGGCGCCCAGGGGATCACCACGGCGGTGATGCGGATCCTGGCGGCGGGTGTGCTGGCCGGGGTGCTCATCGAATCGGGCGCCGCCACCACCATCGCCGAGACCATCGTCAAGAAACTCGGCGAAACCCGCGCCCTGCTGGCCCTGGCGCTGGCCACCCTGATCCTGACCGCGGTCGGCGTCTTCGTGGACGTGGCCGTCATCACGGTCGCCCCCATTGCGCTGGCCATCGCCCGCCGTGCCGATCTCTCCAAGGCGGCCATCCTGCTGGCGATGATAGGCGGTGGCAAGGCGGGCAACGTCATGTCTCCCAACCCCAACGCCATCGCGGCAGCCGATGCCTTCCACCTGCCTCTCACCTCGGTGATGGCGGCGGGCATCATTCCCGGCCTGTTCGGTCTGGTGATGGCCTACTGGCTCGCCAAGCGCCTCAACAACCGGGGCAGCAAGGTGGCCGCCGACGAGGTGGTGAGCGTTGACGGTGCCAAGTTGCCCGGCTTTGCCGCCGCCATCAGTGCGCCCCTGGTCGCCATCCTGCTGCTGGCCCTGCGTCCCATCGCCGGCATCGTGGTGGACCCGCTCATTGCGCTGCCCCTCGGCGGCCTGGTGGGGGCCCTGATGATGGGCAAGTTCACCAAGGTGAACCAGTTTGCCGTCTCGGGCCTGGCCCGCATGGCGCCGGTGGCCATCATGCTGCTGGGGACGGGGACCCTGGCGGGCATCATCGCCAACTCCGGCCTGAAAGATGTGCTCATCAGCGGCCTGACCGCTTCCGGTCTGCCCTCCTATCTGCTGGCCCCCATCTCCGGTGCCCTGATGTCGCTGGCGACCGCCTCGACCACGGCCGGGACCGTGGTGGCCTCCAACGTGTTCAGCGCCACTCTGATTGAACTGGGGATCAGCAGCCTGGCAGGGGCCGCCATGATCCACGCCGGCGCCACCGTGTTTGACCACATGCCCCACGGCTCCTTCTTCCATGCCACCGGCGGCAGCGTCCACATGGGCGTCGGCGAGCGACTCAAGCTCATCCCCTACGAAACCGCGGTCGGTCTGACCATCGCCGTTGTCTCCACCCTGATGTTTGGCGTGTTTGGCCTCGCCTAAGGAACTGATATGAAAATTGTGATCGCCCCCGATTCATTCAAGGAGAGCCTGAGCGCCATGGCGGTGGCCGATGCCATCGAGGCCGGTTTCAAGCAGGTGCTGCCGGATGCCACCTACGTCAAGCTGCCCATGGCCGATGGCGGCGAGGGGACGGTGCAGTCTCTGGTGGATGCCACCGGTGGTCGCATCCTGCCGGTCGAGGTGACCGCCCCCCTCGGTAACAGGGTGCAGGGCTTCGTGGGCCTGCTGGGGGATGGCAAGCGCGCCGTCATCGAGATGGCGGCGGCCTCCGGCCTCCATCTGGTGGCGCCCGAGCTGCGCAATCCGCGGCTCACCTCCAGTGTCGGCACCGGGGAGTTGATCCTGGCCGCGCTGGAGATGGGGGTGAACCACCTCATCCTCGGCATCGGCGGCAGCGCCACCAATGACGGCGGTGCCGGCATGATCCAGGCACTCGGCGGCAAGCTCCTGAAAGCAGATGGTACCCCCATCGCGCCGGGCGGTGCCGGTCTGGCCGAGCTGGCCACCATCGACCTGAGCGGGCTGGATCCCCGTCTGACCGGACTCACCATCGAGGTGGCCTGCGACGTGGACAATCCGCTGTGCGGCCCGAAAGGGGCGTCCGCCGTGTTCGGTCCGCAGAAGGGGGCAACTCCCGAGATGGTGGCCGAACTGGATGCCAATCTGGCCCGTTACGCGGACTGCATCGAGCAGGCGCTTGGCAAGCAGGTGAAGGAGATCCCGGGAACGGGGGCCGCAGGCGGCATGGGGGCAGCCCTGGTGGGGCTGCTCGGCGCCGAGCTCAAACCCGGCATCCGGATCGTCATCGAGGCGCTGAACCTGGCTGAGGCGGTGGCCGATGCGGATCTGGTCATCACCGGCGAGGGCCGCATCGACAGCCAGACCATCCATGGCAAGACGCCCATCGGGGTAGCTCGCTGTGCCAAGCAGTTCGGCAAGCCGGTGATCGGCATCGCCGGATGCCTCACCGATGACTGCGGCGTGGTGCACGAGCACGGGCTGGATGCGGTGTTCGCCGTGGTCAATCGGGCCATGTCCCTGCCGGAGGCGCTGGCCACCGCCACCACCAACCTGCAGCTCACGGCCCGCAACGTGGCGGCTCTCTACCTGCTGCGCAAATGACCCTCTCTCCTGGCCGATGCGGTGCATCGGCCTGACCTTGCCCCGTGCAGCAGAGTGAGCGGCCCGGCGTGGCACCTCTGACGCACTTGCCGATCCTTGGGTCGGCTTTTTTTATTATCCTGCTGTCTTTCATATGGTTTTTGTATTCTGACAAGGGGCTTTGCGGCATAGTGATCTCCCGACAGTGAGGGAGCCACGAGAAACAAGGCCCGCCTGAGGGAGGGCTTCCCATTCCGGGGGGCAATATGCGAGGTGCGAGCCATGATCCTGCTGACCCTGGGGGTGGTGTTGTTCACCCTGATCCATCTTTACCCCTGTTTTGCGGCACAGCACCGCGCCCGTCTGCGGGCTCGGCTGGGGGAGAACCGCTACAAGGGGCTCTTCTCGCTGCTGGTGTTCGTCGCCATCGGCTGCATCCTCGCAGGCTGGCGCAGTGCCAGCCCCATGCCCCTCTATTTTCTGCCTGTCTGGGGCCCCACCCTGGTGATGGGGATCATGCCGATCGCCCTTGTCCTGCTGTGTGCGGGGCAGGGGGCGAACCATTTCCGCCGTTGGCTGGTGCATCCCCAGCTGCTCGGGGTGCTGCTCTGGTCGGGGGCCCATCTGGCGGTGAACAGCGAGGCGCGCTCCCTGGTGCTGTTTGGCGGGCTCGGTCTCTGGGCACTCATCAGCATCGTCTGGATTTCGATGCGGGAGTGGGGCCGTCACCCCCGTGCCGCCGCCACCTGGCAGGGGACGGGGATCAGTCTGGGGGCGGGGCTGGCCCTCACGGCTCTGCTTATCTTCTGGGGACACGGCTGGCTGACCGGGATCCCCCTGCACTGATCCCTGAACCAGATTCCGGGGTCTTGCGTATGATGGACAAAACAATGGGAGTCACGTCGATGAAATGGTTCACCCTGCTGCTGATGCTCGGCTCGGGCGCGGTCTCTGCCGCCTGCCCCGATTACTTCAACGTGGAGATGCGGGAGCTCAACAGCACCCAGCGCCACAACCTCTGCCAGTTGACCGAGGGCAAGGTGGTGCTGGTGGTCAACACCGCCTCCTACTGTGGTTACAGCGGTCAGTTCCGGGATCTGGAAGCCCTCTATCAGGGCTACAAGGAGAAGGGACTGATGGTGCTGGGCTTCCCCTCCAACGATTTCTGGCAGGAGGCGGGCAACGAGAACAAAACCGCCGAGGTGTGCCGCCGGGACTACGGGGTGACCTTCCCCATGTTCAACCGGGTGGCGGTGCGGGGTTCGGATGCGGTGCCGCTGTTCAAGGGGCTGGCCGCGGCTGCCGACGGTGATGCGCCCAACTGGAACTTCCACAAGTACCTGGTCGGGCGGGACGGCAAGCTGATTGCGAGCTATGGCGCCAACCAGAATCCGTCGGATGATCCTCTCAAACAGCAGATCATCGATGCCCTGGGGCACTGACCCTACCCCATGGCGGGCCACTCTGGAATAATGCGGCCCCGCCATCCACTCCGGTGACACCGTGCTGCAACGTCTTCCCCAAATGGTGATCTTCGATGCCCTGGTTCGTGAACAGGGCATCTCGGCGGCTGCGCGCCGCCTCGGGGTCTCCAAATCCCACATCAGCAAGCAGCTCGCCCTGCTGGAAACCGCGCTCGGCGCCCAGCTGGTACAGCGCACTACCCGCCGTTTCGGGCTCACCGAACTGGGTCAGGAGTATGCCCGCCACTGCCGCGCTCTGGTGGCGGAGCGCCGTGGCAAGGTGAGCGGCGTGCTCCATCTGGGGGTTGGTCAATCCTTCGGGCGGTTGCACGTGATCCCGCGCCTCAAGGCGTTTCAGGCACGTTATCCGGATCTGGAGCTGGAGGTGTCCCTGTTCGATCACCGCACCAATCTGGTGGATGAGGGGCTGGATCTCTGGATCACCACCTACGAGGACAAACCCGAGTCCCTGGTAGGGCAGCGACTGGCAGACATCGGTTTCGTGCTGGTGGCCTCGCCGGATTATCTGCTGAGTCACGGCACGCCACTGCACCCCAGGGATCTGGCCCATCACAATTGCATCACCTACCAAAGCCGGGAGCGGCGCTACCACGAGTGGTCATTTCGCCAGGGCAAGGAGCGCCAGACGGTGCAGGTGGCGGGCAACTATCGGGTGGATCTGGCGGAAGCGGTGCGGGACGCCGCCCTGGCCGGGCTCGGCATCGCCTATGTGGCCAACTACCTGCTGGACAAGGAGCTGCAATCTGGTCAGCTCATCCCTCTGCTGCCCCAGTGGCAACCGAACCAGAAGATGGCGGTGCACGCCGTCTATGCCAGGCGAGAGCATCTGGATCCCAAGATCCGCCTCTTCATCGACTTCCTCAAGGAGAGCTTCGGACCCGGGCCCTACTGGGCGCAGCGACTCGCACCCTGGCTCGGGGGGAAATTGTCCGGCACCGAGGAATAATCGTTTCCATACAAGAACACTGGCGTGAGTGCGGTTTCAAAGTTGTGTCAAATCAGTCAGTTGGCGCAACCGATATCGTGCAAACGTTTTTGCTAACAGGGTTGTAACCCGGCGGGGTTGCGGCGGTGAGGGGAGGGGAGCAGAATCCGCGCCCATCTTCAGCCTCACTGGATGGAATCCCCATGATTGCCCTGCTTGGTATCCTGAGCATCCTGGCCCTTGCCGCACTCTGCTCTGATAATCGTCGTCGTATCCCGTTGCGAACAGTGGGCTTTGCCCTCTGCCTGCAAGTGCTCTTCGCCGCCCTGGTACTCTGGCTGCCCGCCGGTCAGCAGGTCTTGAACGGTGTCAGCGAGAGCGTCAGCAGCGTCATCGGCTACGGCCAGGAGGGGATTGCCTTCCTGTTCGGGGATCTGGCCAAGTTCAAGCTGGGCTTCATCTTCGCCTTCAACGTGCTGCCGGTGATCATCTTCTTCTCCGCGCTGATCGCCATCCTCTATCACATCGGCCTGATGCCCAAAGTGATCGCCCTGCTCGGCGGCGGCCTGCAGAAATTGCTGGGCACCGGCCGCGCCGAGAGCCTCTCTGCCACCGCCAACATCTTCGTCGGCATGGTGGAAGCGCCGCTGGTGGTCAAACCCTATCTCTCCAGGATGTCCGATTCCCAGTTCTTTGCGGTGATGAGCTGCGGGCTGGCCTCGGTAGCCGGCGGCACCCTGGTGGGCTACGCCAGCATCGGGGTCGAGTTGAAATACCTGATTGCGGCGGCCTTCATGTCCGCCCCTGCCGGGCTTGCCATGGCCAAGATCCTGGTGCCGCCCGCCGCGCAAGAGGAAGATCACCACGAAGACGTGGAGATCCCCCGCGCCACCAACGTCATTGAAGCGGCCGCCGATGGTGCCATGGCGGGTCTCAACATCGCCGTCGCCGTGGGGGCGACCCTGCTGGCCTTCGTCGGCGTGATCGCCCTGCTCAACGGCCTGCTGGGCTGGGCCGGCGACCTGGTGGGGCTGGATCTGAGCTTCCAGATCATCCTGGGCTGGCTGTTCGCCCCCGTCTCCTGGCTCATCGGCGTCCCCTGGGATCAGGCCCAGGCGGCCGGTGCCCTGATCGGCACCAAGATCGTCATCAACGAGTTCGTCGCCTTCATTGCCCTGGTGCAGGATCAGACCTTGAACGAGTCGAGCAAGGCCATCGTCACCTTCGCCCTGTGCGGTTTCGCCAATATCTCTTCCATGGCGATCCTCATCGGCGGCCTGGGGGCCATGGTGCCGGAGCGCAAGTCCTTCATCGCCCGCTACGGCATGCGCGCCATCCTGGCGGGGGTGCTGGCAAACCTGATGAGCGCCTCCCTGGCAGGCTTGTTCCTCGCCCTCTGATAGACCCTGGAAGTCAGCACCTTCCGGTCATTGCCCGCTTCGGCGGGCTTTTTTGCACCCGCTTGCAGGCAAAAAAAGCGCCTCTGGGGAGGCGCGGGGAAAAGACAGATTGGAAGCGTCACATGGGTGCCACCTGAATGAGGGATGAGCCGTCCCATCCAAGTGTGAAGCCATGATGCCTGATGCTCTCTGAAGCGCTTCTGAGGCGATTCTTCATACTGTGTTCATTTTCAAAATGCTGCTGCAATGTGATTTTTAAATGATTGATGCTGAAATAAAATAAATAATCAGTGATTTGTTTTGTTGTGCAGCTCAAAGGAAAGATGAATCGGGGTGGTGGGCACGCTCCTGCCATGGGGCGGATGCGGCGGCAGATTATCCCGGTGACGGCTCAACGCATCACGTAACCATGCTGTCAGATGGCAAACAACCAGTATGTGATTGGGGTGTTGCCCGTCATGGGCAGTGCAACGCCGCCTGCGGTCTGCTGTTGGGCCCAGCAACTCGTATGTGATGGAGATGCCGCTCGTCAGAGGAGCCGCGCGAGTGGCCTGTGGTCTGTGGTGCCTGCACCCGCAACCCGCATTTGACAGGAGGCGCACGCTCTCATGGGGTCAGCGCGAAGTGGTCTGCGGTCTCCTGCTCCAGTGCCAGCAACCAGCGCTTGATGGGGATGCCTCCCCCGTAGCCGGTCAGTTCACCGCTGCGCCCTATGACCCTGTGGCAGGGCACTATGATGCTGAGGGGATTGCGGCCGTTGGCGGCGCCCACCGCCCGCACCGCCCTGGGGTTGCCGATGGCCTCTGCAATCTGGAGGTAGCTGACGGTCTCGCCGTAGGGGATATCGCACAGTGCCTGCCACACGGCCTGCTGGAATGGTGTGCCCGTGGCGGCCAGGGGGAGATCGAAGCGCCGCAGGCGGCCGGCAAAGTAGGCGGCAAACTGCTCGACAAAGGGGGCCAGGGCGGCATCATCCCGCTGCCACTCCGCTTGCGGCAGGACGGGGCGCTCCCCTTGCATGAATTCCACGTGGCGCAGCCCGGCCCCATCGATGGCGATGAGCAGGGGCCCCTTGGCGCACTCACAAAAGCTGTACTGCATTCTCTTGTCCTCGGGCTTGTGGCAGGTCACTCCAGCACGGGCTTGCCGCGGGTGGATTTGATCTCTCCCTTGCGTTTCTTGGCATCGACCCGCTTGCGTTGGGAGCTGCGGGTCGGCTTGGTGGCGTGGCGGGCCTTGGGGCGCCAGGCGGCTTTTTTCAGCAGCTCGGCCAGGCGGCTCATGGCCTCCTTGCGATTCATGTCCTGGCTGCGATGGGTCTCGACCCTGATCTGGATGAAGCCGTCGTGAACCCGGCTGTCGCTGAGCCGCTCCAGTCCCTCCTTGTAGAGCGGCGGCAGGCTGGGGGAGTCGCGATAATCGAAGCGCAGCCAGACGGCGGAGTCGGTCTTGTTGACGTGCTGGCCGCCATTGCCCTGGGCCCGCATGGTCTGGAATTGCAGTTCATGCCAGGGGATGATCACGCTGTTGGAGATGACTAACATGGGGTGATGCTCTCATTTGGTGCATCAAGGGAGTCTGGTGCAGCTTGGTGCCTCATTATGGGGCGAGATGCGCTTCCTTGGTGATCCTGAGCCTTTCTGGCTCAGAGTGTCATATCTATCTATATGAAAATAAACGATAAAAATACTTGGCACAAGAATTGATGACCCATTCGTGACATACCATGGATTGGGAGCAACCAGATGAAGCTGATTACTGCGATTATCAAACCTTTCAAGTTGGACGACGTGCGCGAGGCCATCGCCAACCTGGGGGTGGAAGGCCTGACCGTCTCCGAAGTGAAGGGTTTTGGTCGCCAGAAGGGGCACACCGAATTATACCGGGGGGCCGAGTACCAGGTCGACTTTCTGCCGAAGGTGAAGCTGGAGATCGCCACCGCAGACGAGAACGTCGAAGGGGTGATCGAGGCCATCTGCAAGGCGGCCTATACCGGCAAGATCGGTGACGGCAAGATTTTCGTCTATGACCTGCTGCAAGCGGTGCGTATTCGTACTGGTGAGAGCGACGACGAGGCGCTCTGAGTATGCTCCTTTGCCCGGCCGGGTCGGGCAAAGGTCCGGGCAGGTTCTGCCGACAGTGTGAATGGGTGGTCGTCGAAAGACCGGATGGGATTCCATCCGGTCTTTTTGTTTGGCCGCTGATTAAATAGATCGTTCCAACCCAGCAAACCGCCTTGATCCTCTCCTCCCGATTCATGCAGAATGCAAACGAAAATGGTTATCACTCTTTACGCAGACAAGGAACGGATGATGAAAATGAAGATGTTGGCACTGGCTTTCTCCACGCTTGTCGCCCAGTCGGCGTTCGCCGCCCAGGAGGTAAACGTCTATTCGAACCGTCAGGATGAGCTGATCAAGCCCATCATCCAGCAGTTCGAGAAGGAGACCGGGATCAAGGTCAATGTGGTGTTTGCCAAAGAGGGGCTGAACGAGCGTCTGGAACGGGAAGGCAAGCTCTCTCCGGCAGATCTGATGCTGACCGTGGACATCAGCCGTCTGACCGAGCTGGTGGACAAGGACCTGGTGCAGCCGGTGGACAGCAAGACGCTGCAGGAGAACATCCCCTCCATCTATCGCGATCCGGACAACCGCTGGTTCGCCCTGACCACCCGGGTGCGTGCCATCTACTCCAGCAAGGAGCGTCTTGGCAAGCTCGACACCATCCGCTACGAAGATCTGGTCAAGCCTGAATTCAAAGGAAAAATTTGTACCCGTAGCGGCAAGCACGAGTACAATGTGGCGCTGGTTTCGTCCATGATTGCCCATCACGGCATGGCGGACACCAAGACCTGGCTGGAAGGGGTCAAGGCCAACCTGGCGCGCAAGCCCCAGGGCAACGACCGTGATCAGGTCAAGGCGATCAAGGATGGCATCTGTGATGTATCCCTGGGCAACAGCTACTACCTGGGTGCCATGTTGAAGGACCCGGCGCAGAAGTCCTGGGCCGACGCGGTGGAAATCAACTTCCCGAACCAGGGTGATCGCGGTGCCCACGTCAACGTGAGCGGCGTGGCCATGACCAAGTATGCCAAGAACAAGGACGCAGCACAGAAGCTGATGGAGTTCCTCTCCGGGGATACCGCCCAGCACATGTATGCTGATGTGAATGCCGAGTACCCGGTCAAGGCGGGGGTCGAGCCTTCTGCCATGGTCAAGTCCTGGGGCACGTTCAAGTCTGACCCCATGCCGGTCAGCGATTATGCCAAGCACCGCAAGGACGCCTTGCAACTGCTGGATGAAGTGAAATTCGACTTGTAATCAGATGGGGCCAACGGCCCCATCAACTTCTGTGGACTCATGAAACATTTTGGATGGATTGCCGGCAGCTGGGTCACCGCCCTGCTGCTGGGTTTGCCGGTACTCGCCCTGGTCTTCTCCGCCTTCTCGGCTGATGGGGAACTGTTTGCCCACCTCGCCGATACCGTACTGCCCGACTATCTGCGAAACACGTCCGGCCTGGTGCTGGGGGTGGTCTGCCTCAGCCTGCTGTTCGGAGTGCCCACCGCCTGGCTGGTGGCCATGTGCGAGGTGCCGGGGCGCCGCGCCCTGCAATGGGCGCTGATGCTGCCCATGGCGATGCCCTCCTATATCGTGGCCTACGTCTATACCGACCTGCTCGACTACTCGGGCCCGCTGCAGGCGGGGCTGCGTGCCCTGTTTGGCTGGCAGGGACCGGCCGACTACTGGTTCCCGGCCATTCGCTCCCTCGGGGGCGCCGCCTGGGTGCTGGCGCTGGTGCTCTTCCCCTATGTCTATCTGCTGGCACGGGCCTCCTTCCTGGAGCAGTCGGTCAGCCTCATTCACTCCAGCCGTCTGCTCGGCTGCACCCCCTGGCAGAGCTTTCGCCGCCTGAGCCTCCCCCTGGCCCGCCCGGCCATCATGGTGGGGGCATCTCTGGTCGCGATGGAAACTCTGGCGGACTTTGCCACCGTCCACTTCTTTGCCATCAACACCCTGACCACCGCCATCTACGACACCTGGCTCGGCTACGGCAGCCTGGCGACCGCCGCCAAGCTCTCCTGTCTGATGC
Source organism: Aeromonas sp. QDB25 (assembly GCF_027707725.1). NCBI lineage: Bacteria > Pseudomonadati > Pseudomonadota > Gammaproteobacteria > Aeromonadales > Aeromonadaceae > Aeromonas > Aeromonas sp. QDB25. Next base: position 45,386 of record NZ_JAPCIZ010000012.1, read on the forward strand.
TGCTGGCGGTGGTGCTGCTCATCGCGCTGGAGCGCCGCTCCCGCCAGCGCCAGCAGGTGTTCCAGAAGTCCATGGGCTTCGAGCAGCCCCTGCGTTACCCCCTCGGGGGCCTGAGGGGCGTGCTGGCCGGGCTCTGGTGCTGGGGCCTGGTGCTGGCGGGGTTCGCCCTGCCGTTCGTCATCCTGTTCGATTACGGGGTGCGTTACTTCGCGCTGTCGTGGACGCCCGAATTCGTGCGCTTTGCGGGCAACAGCCTCGCCATCTCGGCCCTGACCGCCCTGCTGGCCATGGCCATTGCCCTGCTGCTCGGCTTCTTCCGTCGCCTCGATGGGGGGACTCGCAGCCTGCTGCCCCTGCGCCTCGCCGCCATGGGCTATGCCATGCCGGGGACCGTGCTGGCCATCGGCGTGCTGGTGCCGCTCACGGCCCTGGATTTTGGCATCAACGATCTGGCCGAGTGGTTCGGGATGCCGGGCCCCGGTCTGCTCCTGACCGGCACCCTCACCGCCATCGTGTTCGGCTATCTGGTGCGCTTCGTGGCCATCGCCATCGGGTCGGTGGAGAGCAGCATGAGCAAGATCTCCCCCAGCCTCGACATGGCTGCCCGCTCTCTGGGGCAGGGGGCGGGCGGCATGCTGCGTCGCATTCACCTGCCGCTGGTACGGCGCGGCCTCTTTGCCGGCGCCATGCTGGTGTTCATCGAATCCATGAAGGAGCTGCCCGCCGCCCTGCTGCTGCGGCCGTTCAACTTCGAAACCCTGGCGACCCACGTCTATCAGTTCGTCTCGGACGAGATGCTGGAGCGGGGGGCGCTCGGTGCCATCGTCATCGTGCTGGTGGGGCTGATTCCCCTGCTGTGGATCAACCGTACTCTGGATGGTCCAGGCCATTGAGCGGCCCCGTCCGGCATCACTACGCGAGAGGAAAAGAACCTTGTCCTGCCTGAATATCGAGAAGGTCAGCTGTCACTACAATGGCCGCCCCGTGCTGGAGCAGCTCTCCCTGCAGGTGGCCGACAACGAGATAGTCTGTCTGCTGGGGGCCAGCGGCTGTGGCAAGACCACGCTGCTCAAGGCGGTGGCCGGTCTGCTGCCCCTGGCCCAGGGGGAGATCCGGCTGGGAGAGACCCTGCTCGATGCCCCCGGCGTGAGTGTGCCGCCGGAGGCCCGCCATATCGGCATGATCTTCCAGGATTACGCTCTCTTTCCTCACCTGACGGTGGCCGAGAACGTCGGCTTCGGCCTGACCGGGCAAGATCGCGGCAGCCGCCAGCAGCAGGTGGAAGAGGCGCTGGCGCTGGTCAACCTGCAGGGGTTGGGGGAGCGCTATCCCCACCAGCTCTCCGGCGGCCAGCAGCAGCGGGTGGCCATCGCCCGCGCCCTGGTGTGCAAGCCGCGCCTGATGCTGCTGGACGAGCCCTTCTCCAACATCGACACCCAGGTGCGGATGAAACTGATCCTCGAGATCCGCGCCCTGCTCAAACAGCAAGGCATTGGGGCCATCTTCGTCAGCCACAGCAAGGAAGAGGCCTTCGCCTTCGCCGACCGGCTGGCTCTGTTTCGCGCCGGTCGCATCGAACAGGTGGGGGAGCCGGAGCAGCTCTATCGCCGCCCCGGGAACCGCTTCGTGGCGGAGTTTCTCGGCGGGGTCAACTATCTGGCGGCCGAGGTGGTGGACAGCCACTGCGTGCAGACCCTCCTTGGAACCATCTGCGGTCAGGAGCCCCATGGCCGCGCGGTGGGGGATCGGTTGCAGCTCATGCTCAGACCTCAGCAACTGGCGCTGACGGCGGAGGATGACGGTGAGCTCCGGGTGCGTGAGCAACAGTTCCTGGGCCATCACTGCCGGGTACTGGTGGAGTGTGGCGGCCAGCAACTGGAAGCCAGCATCGGTGATCCCCTGGAAGGGGAGCGCGCGCGGGTGACCGTGGCTCCTCATGCCCTGGTGTTGTTTGACCCCTTGCCATGAGTGCGTGGTATTGTCGTGAAATCAATGAACTGGAAGCGCGCTGGTTTATAATCGCGCCACGCCCATAGCCAACGCACTTGGAGAGAGACATGAAAGCCCAAGCCGGGATCTGCGCAGAGCCGAATCTGCACGCCCTCTATCTGATGTTCAATCGCACCGGTGACGCCGCTGCCCTGACCTCCCGCCTGGCCAGCCTGCCAGCACTCTGGGAGGCGGTGAGCGCCGACTTCCCCGATGCGGCCTTCAGCGGTCTGGTCGCCGTCGGGGCCGACGCCTGGGATGATCTCTATCCTGCCGCCCGGCCGCCCCAGTTCCGCGGTTTCATGGCGCAATCCGCCAACGGTCAGGAGGCCCCCAATACCCCGTTCGATCTCTTCGTACAATTGCGTGCTGATCGGGTGGACGTGCTGCATCATGCCGGTCATCGCGTCATGGCCCTGCTGGCCGGGCTTGTTGAATTGGCCGAGGAAGTCCGCGGTTTTCGCAACCAGGATTGCCGGGATCTGACCGGTTTCGTCGACGGCACCGAGAACCCGCAGGATGAGCACCGCGCCGAGGTGGCGTTGCTGGACGGCGGCGAGTTCGCCGGTGGCTCCTACATCCACGTGCAGCGCTGGGTCCACGCCATGAGCGACTGGGAGAAGCTGGCCCTGAAGGAGCAGGAAGACATCATAGGCCGCACCAAGGTCGACAACATCGAATACGAGTCCGCCGACAAGCCGCTCACTTCCCACATCAAGCGGGTCAACCTCAAGACCCCGAAGGGAGAGTCCATGGAGATCCTGCGCCAGAGCATGCCCTGGGGCACCATGAGCGAGCAGGGGCTCTACTTCATCTCCTGCTGCCGCACGCCGCTGCACTTCAACGCCATGCTGGCCAGCATGTACAAAGGGGAAGGCAGCCACTTCGATCACCTGCTGCGCTTCACCCGGGCGGTGACCGGCGCGGCCTTCTTCGCCCCTTCCGTCGATTTTCTGGTGGCCGAGGGCAAATAAGCCCGGCCTGCCGACCGCTCAAAACAAAAAATCCCGGCCAAGGCCGGGATTTTTGTGCGGATCGCCCAAGGCGACCGGATCAGGGCGCCTGCTCGAACAGCTCGAGGGCGGAGAGGTAGAGCTCCTCGATGTCGGTATCGCTGGTCGGGGTGATGAAGATGGTGTCATCACCGGCGATGGTGCCGAGGATCCCTTCGGCCTTGCCGAGGGAGTCAAGCAGGCGGGCGATCAGCTGGGCTGCGCCGGGGCTGGTGTGGATCACCACCAGAGCGCCGTTGTGGTCGACATCCAGCACCAGGTTCTTGAGGGGGCTGGAGGTGGTGGGCACGCCCAGTTCCACCGGCAGACAGTAGACCATCTCCATCTTGGCATTGCGGGTGCGAACGGCGCCGAAGCGGCTCAGCATGCGCGAGACCTTGGATTGGTTGATGTTCTCGAAGCCCATCTCTTGCAGGGCAGTCACTATCTCTGCCTGGGAGCCGAAACGCTCCTCTTTCAGCAAGGCTTTAAAGGCCTTGGCCAGTTTTTCTTGCTTGTCGTTATGTTTCATCTTGGACTCACGAATGAGGGGAGTGACCGCCTGTCACGCTCAGGCGGCAGATACGAACAGCGCTGCTATTTTGCATTCATATGCCTGTTTTGGCAAGGAAGCGGCGCTTGTTCTGCATATTGATTCAAATATAGCTTGCATCAACTTATGCTGGCGCTAGAATCAGGACGAAATTTTGAAAACTTATTCAATTGGGCTGTATGGGTATCGAATTAATCGGCATCGAAAAATCCTGGCACAAGGTGCCGGTACTGCAGCAGGTGAGCTTTCGGACTGCTCCCGGCGAGACCTTGGTATTGCTGGGCCCGAGCGGGGCAGGCAAGAGTTCTCTGCTGCGCATGATGAACTTGCTGGACACGCCGGATGCCGGTGTGTTGCGCATCGCAGACAGTGAATTTTCTTTCCCGTCCAGCCTCTCTACTGCCGAATTCAACCGTCAGGCACAGGCGCTGCGCCGCAAGGTGGGCATGGTGTTCCAGCAGTACAATCTGTGGCCGCACCTCACCGTGATGGAGAATCTGATTGAAGCGCCCGTCAAGGTGCTCGGCATGAGCCGCGACGCGGCCATCGAGAAAGGGGCCTATCTGCTGGCCCAGCTGCAACTGGCCGACAAACGGGACGCCTGGCCCGCACGGCTTTCCGGTGGCCAGCAGCAGCGGGTCGCCATTGCCCGTACCCTGATGATGGATCCCCAGGTGCTGCTGTTTGACGAACCGACGGCTGCCTTGGATCCCGAAATTACCAAAGAGGTGGCGGAGATCATCCGCACCCTGAGCCAGACCGGCATCACCCAGGTGGTGGTGACCCACGAGGTGGAGTTCGCCCGCAAGGTGGCCAGTCAGGTGATCTATCTGGAGAAGGGGCGGATCATCGAATCCGGCACCGCCGCCATCTTCCAGTCCCCGCAAACCAGCCGGTTTGCCGAATTCTTGATGCATTGATATTGAGTCGATAAGGAAGCTGTCATGAAAAAGAGTCTGTTGCTGATCGCCGCCATGGGTCTGCTGAGCACTTCTGTGCTGGCCAAAGAGATCAAGTTCGCCACCGAGGCAACCTATGCGCCGTTCGAATACCTGGATGACAAGAACGAGTTCCTGGGCTTTGACATCGATCTGGCCCGCGCAGTTTGCGAGCAGGCCAAGCTGGAGTGCAGCTTCCACAACCAGGCCTTCGACAGCCTGATCCCCAGCCTCAAGTTCCGTCGCTATGACGCCGTCATCGCCGCCATGGACGTGACCCCGGAGCGGGCTGCCCAGGTCGACTTCTCCGACATCTATTACGAGAACTCCGCGGTATTCGTCGCCAAGAAAGAGACCTTCAAGGGGCCGGACGATCTGGTGGACAAGACAGTCGGCGTGCAGAACGGCACCTCTCACCAGTCCTATCTGGTGGACAACTGGGTGAGCAAGGGTCTGCTGACCGTGCCCTACGCCAGCTACCAGAGCGCCTTCCTCGACATGATGAATGGCCGCACTGACGGCGTGTTTGCCGATACGGCGGTGGCCGCGGACTGGCTCAAGCAGCACAAGGAATACGCCGTGGTCGGTACCCCGGTGACCGACGCCAAGTACTTCGGTACCGGTTTTGGCATCGCGGTGGCCAAGGGCAACCAGGAACTGCTGACCCAGCTGAACAAGGGGCTGGCCGAGATCAAGGCCAACGGCACCTATCAGAAGATCTATGACAAGTACTTCGCGCAGTAAGCCATGTTGAGCCTGTTGTTGGATGCAGCCTGGATGACCCTCGGGCTGGCCCTGGCATCCCTGGTCGGTGGCATGGTGCTGGCACTGGCATTCAGTGCGGCTGAGTTGAGCAAGCAGCGTTGGCTGGTGTGGCCCGTGGCCACCCTGACCACCTTGATCCGTGGTCTGCCCGAGTTGCTGGTGGTGCTCTTCATCTACTTCGGCTCGACCCAGGTGCTGTTCCTCATTACCGGGGAGTATGTGGAGTTCAGCCCGTTCGCCTGCGGTGTGCTGGCGCTCTCCCTGCTGTTTGCGAGCTACGCCACCCAGACCCTGCGTGCCGCCCTCAATGCGGTGCCCCCTGGGCAGCGGCTGGCGGCGCAGGCGCTCGGCCTGGGCAAGGGGCACACCTTCTTTCGCATCGTGCTGCCCCAGGCCTGGCGTCACGCCCTGCCCGGACTCGGCAACCAGTGGCTGGTGCTGCTGAAAGACACCGCTCTGGTCTCCCTCATCGGGGTGAACGAGATGATGCGTCAGGCACAGATGGCGTCGGCCAGCACCTATCAACCCTTCACCTGGTACGCCGCTGCCGCCCTCATCTATCTGGCCATCAGTCTGGTGAGTGAATTCGGCTTGAAGCAGGCGTCCCGCTATACCCGCCGTTACGGAGGTTGACCATGCAGGATTACCTGATGACCCTGCTGGGAGGGTTGGCGATCACCTTGCAGCTCACCGTGTTCAGCTTGCTGCTGGGCGTGCTGATGGCGGCCGGCATGACCTGGGTGCTGGAGCGTCGCATTCCGGTGGCGACCCAGCTGGTGCAGCTCTGGGTACTGGTCTTTACCGGTACGCCGCTGCTCATCCAGATCTTCCTCATCTACTACGGGCCTGGCCAGTTTGAATGGCTCAAGGCGGGGCCGCTCTGGCCGCTGCTCAAGCAACCCTGGTTCTGCGCCGTGCTGGCGCTCGGTTTCAATACAGCAGCCTACTCCACGCGGCTGTTCAAGGGGGCGCTCGACGCCATCCCCGCCGGTGAGGTGGAGGCCTGCCGTGCGCTCGGCTTCTCGGCCGGACAGACCCTGTGGATGAAGACCCGCCATGCCGCCCGTCGGCTGGTCCCCGCCTATTCCAACGAGGTGATCCTGGTGCTCAAGGGGAGTTCGCTCGCCAGTACCATTACCATCATGGACATCATGGGGCTGGCCCAGCGTCTCAATGCCCAGACCTATGACACCCTGGCGGTGTTCACCGTGGCCGGAGCGCTCTATCTGACCATGAATGGATTGTTAACAATTGGTTTCCGCTGGTGTGAGCGTCGAGCACTGGCTTTCCAGTCCTGAAGCAGTCACATTTACCTCTTAATGGTGAGGGGAGCACAGGAAATCTGTGTCTTTCCTCCCATTTATCGCATATTCCTCTCCGCTTTCATCGCCGCTTGTTCCCTGGCTCACAGAACCCGTGATTACAACTGTTATCAGATTGTTTTTTAGGAGAGGATCCTTTAAGGTGAGGCGCACAATAAGAATCAGCGTTAACCCAACTAGAAACAACCTTAAACCTACGCTTAGACATGGAGTTGATCATGAAAGTTGCCGTTCTGGGTGCCGCCGGTGGCATCGGCCAAGCCCTCGCTCTGCTGTTGAAAAACCGCCTGCCTGCCGGTTCCGAACTGAGCCTGTATGACATTGCCCCGGTCACTCCGGGCGTGGCGGCGGACCTGAGCCACATCCCGACTGACGTGAAAGTAAAAGGTTTCTGCGGTGAAGATCCGAGCCCGGCTCTGGTCGGCGCCGATGTCGTGCTGATCTCTGCCGGCGTGGCGCGCAAGCCCGGCATGGACCGTTCCGACCTGTTCAACATCAACGCCGGTATCGTCAAGAACCTGGTTGAAAAGTGTGCTGCTTCCTGCCCGAAAGCACTGATCGGCATCATCACCAACCCGGTCAACACCACGGTCGCCATCGCCGCCGAAGTGCTGAAGAAAGCCGGTGTCTATGACAAGCGTCGCCTGTTCGGCGTGACCACCCTGGATGTGATCCGTGGCGAGACCTTCGTGGCCGAAGCCAAGGGCCTGAACGTTGACAAGGTACGTGTCAACGTCATCGGCGGTCACAGTGGCGTGACCATTCTGCCGCTGCTCTCCCAGGTTGAAGGCGCCAGCTTCACCGCTGAGGAAGTGGCTGCCATGACCAAGCGCATTCAGAATGCCGGTACCGAAGTGGTGGAAGCCAAGGCCGGTGGCGGTTCCGCCACTCTCTCCATGGGTCAGGCAGCCTGCCGTTTCGGTCTGTCGCTCATCAAGGGTCTGCAAGGGGAAGCCAATGTCATCGAGTGTGCCTATGTGGAAGGCAACGGTGAGCACGCCACCTTCTTCGCGCAGCCGGTGCTGCTCGGCAAGAACGGTGTCGAAACCGTGCTGGACTACGGCAAGCTGAGTGCCTTCGAGCAGGAAGCGATGGACAGCATGCTGGCCACCCTGAAGGCTGACATCCAGCTGGGCGTCGACTTCGTCAAGTAAGTTGCTACGTCGACCGCAAGGGGAGCCCAGGCTCCCCTTTGTCATTTTTGGGGTTGGGTGTGGCGGGCTAATGTGGTGGGCTAAGGAGATGGCCCTGGCTGCCGATAACAGAAGGCAGCAGGAGATCCCTATGATAAAACCAAGAACCCTCATCGCCATTATCGGTGTGTGCAGCTTCCCTTTGCAGGGTGCGGAGCCCACCTCGGCCGCTGCGCAACCCCAGTCGGCGGCGGTCACGGCCGCTCCCGTCCCGACGCCCTCGGCGGCCTTGCCATCGACCGCCCCGGTCCCAACACCGGTTGCGGAGCCCTCGGCCAGTCCGGCCACAGCACCGACGCCCTCGGCGGCCTTGCCATCGACCGCCCCGGTCCCAGCACCGGTTGCGGAGTCCTCGGCCAGTGTGGCCACAGCTCCCATGCCGTCAACCGCGGTGCCGGCCGCTGCCGCCCCCGTGGCATCTGCCCCGGCCCCGGCGCCGCTGCCCAGGGCGACGACGCAGGCATCCGCTGCTGCGGGAGAGTTGCAGGCCGTGCCGCTCTATCGCCAGGACGAACTGCTCAACTGGATAGAGCAGGGGCGCCATCTGGCCCGGGTGAAGCAGGACAGGTGCCAGCTCACCCAGGATATCGAGGCGAGGGCCTCGGTGATGAAGATCCCTGCCTATCAGTTCCTCTGGGGAGACATGCTGGCCTGGGGAGTTTGCACCAAGCCGGACGCCCAGATCGGGGTGCAGTACATGTGGGAGGCCGCCAACCAGGGGCTGGCGCCGGCGCTGGAACAGCTTGGCCGCTATTACTGGAAGGGGATCCTGGTCCAGAAGGATCTGGTGCGGGCCGAGACCCTGATGCGGGAAGCCGCGAGCCTCGGCTTCTTGCGGGCACAGATGGAGTGGGTGGAGATGTTGCTGCAGGGCATGGGGAGTCCCCTGGATTATGAGGAGGCGTATCACTGGCTGCACGGCGCCGTCATCGGCGACAAGGCCATGCACCAGAAGGCGGCGAGCCTGCTCAGCCGGCTCGGCAACCGGATGCCCGCCAATGCCATCGCCCGTGCCAAGGCGATGCACTGAGTTCTGGTAGCCCGCTTTGATATTACAAGGCCCACGAAGCTGTGCTTGTGGGCCTTGTGCATTTTCCCGGTCAGGGGAGGGATCAGAGGCCCTGATGGGGGCCGAAGACCTCGTAGTGCATCCGCTCGGCAGGCACGCCCACATTCTCCAACTGAGCTTTGACTGCCTTCATGAACGGGACAGGGCCGCAGAAATAGTAGTGGGCGTCGGCCGGAATGAGGTCGGTGACCTGCTCCAGTGCCAGAGTGCCGCTGAAGTCGTAATCCTCTCCTTTGACATCCTGCTCCCCCGGCTCCCGATACCAGATCCGGCTCTCCAGTTTCCCGTGTTGCCTGCTCTTTGCCCGGATCTCGTCCCTGAACGCGTGGTGGGCGCCGTGTTCGCAGGCGTGAAGCCAGCGAATATCCACATCCGGGCCCTCGGCCAGCAAGTGGTTGAGCATGCTCAGCATGGGGGTGAGGCCGACCCCGGCGGAGATCAGCACCACGGGCGTGTCTGTCTCCTCTTGCAGGAAGAAGTCGCCGGCCGGCGGCATGATGTCGACCGTGTCACCGATGTGAAGATGATCATGCAACAGGTTGGAGGCCTGACCCCTGGGTTCGCGCTTGACGCTGATGCGGTAGTCGCGGCCATTGGGGGCGTCCGAGAGGGAATACTGGCGGATCTCCTGATGCTCGAGGGCGGGATGAACCAGCTTGATACTGAGATATTGCCCCGGTTTGAAACGCAACACGGGGTTGCCATCGAGGGGGGCCAGGACGAAAGAGGTGATGAGTTCACTCTCCTGACGCTTCTCCTTGATGATGAAAGGACGGGTTCCCTGCCAACCACCGTCCTGGCTTGCCTTCTCCCGATAGAGCTCGCTCTCCCGGCCGATAAAGATGTCGGCCAGCACACCGTACGCCTTGCCCCAGGCGGTAAGTACCTCCTCCGTGACAGCGTTGCCACCCATTTCTTTGAGCGTGGCCAAGAGATGACTACCCACAATGTGATATTGTTCCGGCTGGATCAGGAAACCCGTGTGTTTGTGGGCGATGCGTTCAACGGCTCCGGCCAGGGCCCCCAGATTGTCGATGTTTCTGGCATAGGCCGCCACCGCACTGAACAGTGCCAAGGGCTGTCCCCCGCTACGCTGGTGAGCCAGGTTGAAGAGATCCTTCAACTCGGGATTGTGGCTGAACATGCGCTGATAAAAGTGCCGTGTGAGGTCAGGGCCCGCCGATTCGAGCAAAGGAATGGTGCTCTTGATGACGGCGATGGTGGCTTGGTCTAACATAGGAGGTCCTTTCTAATTGAACATCTGGAATGTCACTTATTAAGTTGCATCCTAAATGTTTAATTGATCTGGATCAATCATCAATTCTTCGCGCTAGGCGCTACAGGCACTATGAGACTAACGAGCTATACCGATTTTGGATTGAGAGCCCTGCTCTATCTGGCCACCCTGCCGGAGGGGGAACTGTCGAGCGTGGCCAAGGTATCCGCCTTGTACGACGTATCCCGCAACCACATGGTGAAGGTGGTGAACCAGTTGGTAAAACTGGGCTATCTGCAGTCCCAGCGTGGCAAGAATGGTGGCATCCGCATGGCGCGCTCCCCCGACGAGATCAATATCGGGCAAGTGATCCGGGCATTGGAAGGCAATCTGGACGGGATCGACTGCAGCTCCCCGGTCTGCCATATCGTCTCCGTCTGTCTGCTCAAGAGTGCCTTGAAGGAGGCGATGAACGCCTTCCTCGCGGTGATGGATGGCTATACGCTGCAGGATTTGCTGGCAAACCGTGACGAGTTGCAGCAGGTGTTCGGTGAGCTCATCCCCACTCTGGTGCTGGAGCCGGATGACGAGAGCGAGTGAAACAAAAAGGCTGCCATCGGCAGCCTTTTTTCAATCCTCGTACCCTGAATCGTCCCGGTACAGGTGCGGCATGATCCTCGCCATCTTCACCATGTTGTTCTCCACTTCGAGAATCTCGATAGGGTAGCCCGCCAGCCTGACACTGATGTTGGGTTGGGGGATCTCCTCAAGGTACTCCAGGATGGCGCCATTGAGGGTCCGTGGGCCGTCCATGGGCAGGTGCCAGTCCATCTCCTTGTTCAGCTCGCGGATGCTGGCGGAGCCTTCGACCAGGAAGGAGCCGTCCGGCTGGGGATGGATCTCGTCACTCGGGGTCGGTGTCATGGAGGTGGTGAAGTCACCGACAATCTCTTCCAGGATGTCGTCCAGGGTGATCAGCCCCTGAATATCGCCATATTCGTCGACGATAAGGCCAATTCGCTCCTTGTTGCGCTGGAACTTGGCCAACTGCACGTTGAGGGGGGTCCCCTGGGGGATGAAATAGATGGGGTCGACTTCCCGCAGCAGGCTGGACTTGCTGAACTGATCCCGGGCGACCAGTCTCAGGGCATCCCGTGAGTGCAGGAAGCCGACGACGTCATCGATATTGTCGCGATAGAGCAGGATCTTGGTGTGGGCGCAGTGGGCCAGCTGGCGCAGTATGATCTTCCAGTCGTCATTGATGTCGATGGCGGAGATCTCGCTGCGCGGGACCATGATGTTCTCCACCGTCATCTTGTCGAGATCCAGGATGCTTATCAGCATCTCCTGGTGGTGCTTGGGAATGAGATTGCCCGCCTCGTTGACGATGGTGCGCAGCTCTTCGGAATTGAGGGAGTCATCCTTGTTGTGCTCTAGACGCAAGAGTTTCAGCAGCAGGTTCGTGATGCTGTTGATGAGCCAGACAAGGGGGGTGAACGGCACCATCAGCCCCTTGAGGATCCAGGAGGCAGGGTAGGCTATCCGCTCGGGGAACATGGCCGCCAGTGTCTTGGGGGTGACTTCCCCGAATACCAGCACCACCAGGGTCAGCCCGAAGGTGGCAATGGCGACGCCGAGATCCCCGAACAGCCGGATGCAGACGATGGTCGCGATGGCGGAGGCCAGGATGTTGACCAGATTGTTGCCGATGAGAATGAGGCCAAGCAGGCGGTCCGGCCTGGCCAGCAGCTTCTCGACCCGGCGGGCAGCCTTGTGCTTGGTCTGGGCCAGATGCCGAAGCTTGTAGCGGTTGAGCGACATTAGACCGGTTTCGGAACTGGAGAAGAAGGCTGACAAAAGGATCAAGATAACGAGAACAATCAGCAATGTACTCGTTGAGATACTGTCCAAGAAGGGCTCCTGTAAGGATGGTTGGGGAATGTTCGTGTGTCAGCTAAGCAGCACTTCCTTGACGAAACGGCTGCCAAAATAGGCCAGTGTCAGGATGAAGCTGCCGATGAGGCTCAGCATGATGACCTTGCGGCCGCGCCAGCCACGGGTATGGTGACCCCAGAGCAGCAGAGCGTAGACGCACCAGGCCAGGATAGAGAGGATGGCCTTGTGGGATTTGCCCTGGGCAAACATGTCTTCCAGGAAGAACAGGCCGGATGCGATGGAGAGGGTCAGCAGCAGCAGACCTGCGGAAATGAGCTGAAACAGGCGCTTCTCCACCGTCATCAGGGGTGGCATGGCTGGCAGGTGGCTGATCTTTCTGGATTTCAGTTGCCTGTCCAGGCAGGCAAGCTGGAGGGCAAACAAGCAGGCGATCATCAGTACCGAATAGGCCATCAGCGCGAGGCCTATGTGCAGCAGTAACTGGGGGTGCGCTTCCAGATGGGTGATGTAGCGCCCGGGAATGAGCGCGCTGGCCGCCAGCAGCAGGGCTGAAAAACTGTAGACGACGGGCAGCAGGATCCAGCCGTTGAAGCGTCGGGTGACGCAGGTCATGAAGCAACTGATGATAAGGCTGACCAGGGACGCCACGTTCAACATGCTGAGATTCTGGCCGGAATGGGTGACCAGCACTTCGCTGCCCACCGCCATGCCATGGGCGGTCAGGGCCAGGCCGACACAGGCGAACAGCGATACTTGCCCGACGGGCTTGGCGCTGAGCAGCAGGTGCAGTGAGGCGATGATGGCCAGCAGGTAAAACGCCAGGGCCAGAACAGAGATCACGATCATAACCAGGTCGTTGTCAAACAAGCTTTATGGATAAGAGGGGCAGTATACCTTGCACAAGATATGCTCGCCAGTTGTGCCAGAGGCTAACTGCCCACATATAAGTAGGCGTTGATGGCCACCGTGCGGCGAATAATCGTCCTCCGGCGTTGACTGGGGTATACTGCCCTCCATTTGTTGACCTGCCCGTTCGATGGCAGGCCGCCGCGGCAAGCGGCGAGTAATCGTCCCTAGAGTGCTGACCGGGGTATAATGCCCCCAGTGTCACGCCAAGAACCGGAAAGCGTCATGTTTGAGAATTTGACTGAACGACTCTCGCGCACCCTGCGCAATGTCAGCGGCCGCGGCCGCCTGACCGAAGAGAACATCAAGGATACCCTGCGCGAAGTCCGCATGGCGTTGCTCGAGGCGGACGTCGCCCTGCCGGTGGTGCGCGATTTCGTGGCGCGCGTCAAGGAACGAGCTGTGGGCCAGGAAGTGGCCAAATCCCTGAGCCCGGGCCAGGCGTTCATCAAGATCGTCCATGGCGAACTGGTCACCGTGATGGGGGAGGCCAACGAACAGCTCAACCTGGCTGCCCAGCCGCCGGCCATCATCCTGATGGCAGGTCTTCAGGGGGCCGGTAAGACCACTACGGTCGGCAAACTGGCCAAACTGCTCAAGGAGCGCAGCAAGAAGAAGGTGCTGGTGGTCAGTGCGGACGTCTACCGTCCGGCGGCGATCAAGCAGCTTGAGACACTTGCGGGCGACATCGGTGTCGACTTCTTCCCGAGTGATGCCAGCCAGAAACCGATCGCCATTGCCACTGCCGCCATCGATCAGGCGCGCAAGAAGTTCTATGACGTGGTGATCGTCGATACTGCCGGTCGTCTGCACGTCGATGGCGAAATGATGGCGGAGATCCAGGATCTGCACGCCACCATCAAGCCGGTCGAAACCCTGTTCGTGGTGGATGCCATGACAGGCCAGGATGCTGCCAATACCGCCAAGGCCTTCAACGAAGCGCTGCCGCTCACCGGTGTGATCCTTACCAAGGCAGACGGTGATGCCCGCGGTGGTGCCGCACTGTCGGTTCGCCATATCACCGGCAAGCCGGTCAAGTTCATCGGTATGGGCGAGAAGACCGACGCGCTGGAGCCGTTCCATCCGGATCGTCTCGCCTCCCGCATCCTCGGTATGGGGGATGTGCTCTCTCTCATCGAAGAGGTGGAGCGCAACGTCGATAAAGAGAAGGCGGCCAAGCTGGCCAGCAAGGTCAAGAGTGGCAAGGGCTTCGATCTGGAAGACTTCCGTGAGCAGCTGGCCCAGATGCGCAACATGGGTGGCATGATGGGGATGCTCGACAAGCTGCCTGGCATGTCCGGCCTGCCGGACAACATCAAGGATCAGATGGATGACAAGCTCACCGTGCGGATGGAGGCCATTATCAGCTCCATGACGCCGAAAGAGCGTGCCCATCCCGATCTCATCAAGGGCTCCCGCAAGCGCCGCATCGCTGCGGGCTCCGGCATGCAGGTCCAGGATGTGAACAAGCTGCTCAAGCAGTTCACCGAGATGCAGCGCATGATGAAGAAAATGTCCGGCAAGGGCGGCATGCGCAAGATGATGGGCCAGATGAAGAACATGCTGCCCCCCGGATTCGGTGGTGGCGGTCGCGGTCCGTTCTGATTTTCCTGCTGGTCAGGTAGAAAGGCTCACCCTGGTGAGCCTTTTTCATGCCAATCCCTGCGCAAAAAATAGCTGGCTTGGTTGCAATTATTACGAATCCAAGTAGAATTACGCGGCTTATTTTAAGCTAGGGTCTGCGTATTTGCAGGCCTTGTTCATTAGATGTTTATGAGGACGATATGGTAACCATTCGTTTACAACGTGGTGGCGCGAAAAAGCGTCCGTTCTACCAGGTAGTAGTTGCTGACAGCCGTAACGCCCGTGACGGTCGTTTCATCGAGCGCGTCGGTTTCTTCAACCCGGTTGCTGCTGGTAACGCTGAAAAGCTGAACCTGGACCTGGCTCGTATCGAGCATTGGGTTGCTACTGGTGCCGCTGTTTCTGACCGCGTTGCCAAGCTGATCAAAGACGCTGCCAAAGCTGCTTAATCAGCCAAACGGTAGGGAGTTAAGGTGGAAAAACCTGTAGTTCTGGGCACCCTGGGGACCGTTTACGGGATCAAGGGCTGGCTTAAAGTGAACTCCTTCACCGATGTTGCCGAAGCGATTTTCGATTACAACCCCTGGCTGATCAATCAGAACGGGGCGTGGCGTGAAATCCGGGTGTCATCCTGGAAGCGTCATAACAAGGGTCTGATCTGCAAACTCGATGGTATCGATGTGCGTGAGGATGCCCTGGCATTGACCAACGTCGAGATTGGCGTCCCCGCCGATCTGTTGCCTGCGTTGCCCGAAGGGGAGTTCTACTGGCGTGACCTCATTGGTTGCACCGTGGTAACCACCAAGGGATACGACCTGGGCAAGGTGACCGAATTGATGGAAACCGGCTCCAACGATGTGTTGGTGGTTGAGGCCAATGTAAAAGATGCCTTTGGTGCAAAGGAGCGGTTGATACCGTTCCTGGAAGAGCAGGTGATCAAGAATATTGATCTGACTGCTCGAACAATCGAAGTTGATTGGGATCCTGGTTTCTAGTTTCCCGCGCTAACACGGGTGCCGGAGGTTTCTTATGTGGATTGGGGTCATTAGCCTCTTCCCGGAAATGTTCCGAGCCATTACCGAGCACGGGGTAACGGGTCGGGCCGTCAAGAGTGGCCTGCTGCAGATTGAGTGCTGGAACCCTCGGGACTTCACCCACGACAAACACCGTACGGTCGATGATCGTCCTTATGGTGGTGGGCCCGGCATGTTGATGATGGTTCAGCCGCTGCGTGATGCCATTCATGCAGCCAAGCAAGCGGCGGGAGACGGGGCGAAAGTCATCTATCTCTCTCCTCAGGGACGCAAGCTGACTCAAGCGGGCGTGACCGAGTTGGCGACGAATCAGAAACTGATTCTGGTCGCCGGTCGATACGAAGGTATCGATGAGCGCGTGATACAAACCGAAGTCGACGAAGAGTGGTCTATCGGGGATTACGTGTTAAGTGGTGGCGAGTTGCCTGCCATGACCCTGATCGATGCGGTTTCGCGTCTGGTCCCGGGGGTCTTGGGTGATCAGGCTAGTGCCGAGCAGGACTCCTTCACGGATGGGCTGCTGGATCATCCCCACTATACTCGGCCGGAGGTGTTGGATGGGCTGACGGTGCCCGAGGCGCTGACAAGCGGCAATCACGAAGTGATTCGGCGCTGGCGACTCAAGCAATCGCTCGGACGAACCTGGCAGAGAAGGCCGGAACTTATTAACAACCTAGCTCTGACTGACGAGCAAGAATCACTTCTTGCCGAGTATGTCCGCGAAGTGCGTGACAGCGTTAAGTAGAGTTTTCAGTTTATCCTAGGTAAGGAAAGACAATGAGCAAGATTATTCAGCAGCTTGAACAAGAGCAACTGCGTACCGACATCCCGGCTTTTGCCCAGGGCGACACCGTACGTGTTCAAGTTCGTGTTAAAGAAGGTGGTAAAGAGCGTCTGCAGGCTTTCGAAGGCATCGTGATTGCCAAGCGTAACCGCGGTCTGCACTCTGCTTTCACCGTTCGCAAGATCTCCAACGGCGAAGGTGTTGAGCGTGTATTCCAGACTCACTCTCCGCTGATCCACAGTGTAGAACTGAAGCGTCGTGGTGATGTTCGCCGCGCCAAACTGTACTACCTGCGCAACCTGTCCGGCAAAGCTGCTCGTATCAAAGAGAAGCTCAACTAATTCGATTCGAATTGGTGTCGGTATGTCGGCGAAAAGCTCGACAGGTAGTGAAAAGGCTCGCCAATGGCGAGCCTTTTTTGTATCCGTGTGCGGGGTATTGGCTCAACCGGGCTGGCTGACCCGCACCACAGAGTTGTCACGCCCGAAGGGGCCAGGCACATAGTCGTCCGCCTCCCAGTCGTTGTCATAAAGGGTTTCACCATCGGGTTGCACTAGCTGATAGCAATACTCGAAATGGCTGGGGCCATCGGTCGGCAGGTTGAGTGTCGCCTTGAACTCCCCGTTTTTCATCCTCTTCAGTTCAATGGGCTGCCACTGGCTGAATTCACCCAGCAGCAAGACCTGCTCGGCATCACCGGCGGCCTCCTTTTCGACGGCAAAGGTCACCTTGACCTCGGGACGGGATTTGAGGAATTGCTTGTTGATCGGCATATGGACTCCTTGTCACTGGCTGCGAAGAAAGTAGCGCTGGTTATTTTTATATCACTTTATGACAAGGATGTTGATAAACAGGATCAAAGGGGGAGGGCAAAATGGCGCTGCAGGAGTTGATGGGTGAACTCGATCTTGAGGTAGAAGCCCCGTGGTAGCGTCATGATGGGTTGGCCATTGCGGCCGATGGCGCGGGTCAGCGCCTTGCTGTTGGCCGCCTTGGGGCGTAGCTGCAATACCTGGCCGTGGCGGGCGCTGATCTGCTCCACTTCCCCCAGCACTATCATGTCCATCAGCTCTTCCCAGTCCTGGCGTAGCAGTTCTTCTTCCTCTTTATTCGGGCTCCATAGCAGCGGCATGCCGACGCGACGGTCGCCGACAGGGATGTCGCGGCTGCCTTCCACCGGGATCCAGAGCACCCGCGACAGCTTGTTGCGCACGTTCGACTCCTCCCAGCGCTGGCCGCTGACCCCGATGAGGGGGGCCACGCAGACAAAGGTGGTTTCCAGCGGGCGCCCTTGAGGATCGACGGGGATCGTCTTGAGCTCGATACCGAGATCCGGAAAATCCTGCTCGGGACGGCTACCTGCACTGGCCCCCAGCTGCCACTCGATCAACTGCCCTGTCCAGCCCTTGTCACGCCTGAGATCCCGCGGTACGGGGATGCCTGCCGTTGCGGCAAGCTGGGCCAGAGTGAAGCCAGCCATGGCGTAGGCTCGACTGAGCAGCTCTTGTTCTGACTGGGGATTGGCGGGCATGAGGGCTCCTCTGGAGATAATAGACATCGCAATACGGATCCTTGCATGGTATCGCTGATTTTATAACCGATCCTCGCCCGACTATACACAGGGAGACATGGGTGACAGAATTCAACATATCTAAATGATTTTAAAGGATTTTACTTTATTTATCCAGTATGTTGGCCCGCCGGTTCCCCGCATAAACGAGTTGTCCAAGGGTTTGTGCGAGCTGTTGCACACAGTTATCCACAGAAATCTTGGATAACTGGCGTAAAGTGGTGAAAGGAAGCGTGGCACCAGAAATAAATGTGAGAGTACGCCGATTTTCAGCGCCATTTCGGTGCAGATAATGCGCCATATCTGTGGATAAATCCGTCTTGGTGGATCTTTGAGCAGTCGAACTTGTTCACAATTGACAGGCTGGATCCTCTTAGGCAAAAGACATGGATCTTGATCCAGCAATTAAACTATAACCTTATGTATTTAAATGTATATTTTGTTTTTAAGTGAATCGGGTATGATATGCTTCCGTGCAATGCCACAGTATAAAACTACTGTATATACCTGCTTGATCACAGGTTTATGCACAGTCTGGGTGGGCAACTTGCCTAGTATGAACCTTTAATTTGTTTATAACTTTGCTTGAAATGCCAAGTTATTCATGAATGGAAGATGACAGTCCCTGTTTGCCGCCACGGGGTGAATGTGGAACAATCTCGTTATAGATTCAGCCTTTATAAGGTGATCACGTGATAGATGGTGACGGATTTCGTCCCAATGTCGGCATCGTGATCTGTAACCGTGACGGACAAGTATTGTGGGCTAAGCGCTATGGGCAGCACTCCTGGCAGTTTCCGCAGGGGGGGGTTGATGATGGTGAATCGCCGGAACAGGCCATGTATCGTGAGCTGTATGAGGAGATAGGCCTCAAGCAGGACGATGTGACCATACTGGCGACCAGTCGCAACTGGCTGAAGTATCGCTTACCCAAACGACTCGTCCGCTGGGACAGTTCACCGGTCTGTATTGGCCAGAAGCAGAAATGGTTTTTGTTGCAGCTCGATCCTGGCAAAGAGTCCAGGATCCAGTTTGGCTGTCATGGTCACCCGGAATTTGATGATTGGCGTTGGGTCAGCTTCTGGTACCCGGTTCGTCAGGTCGTCTCCTTCAAGCGGGAGGTTTACCGCCGGGTGATGAAGGAGTTTGCCCCGCTGGCCATGCCAGTCCCCGTGGTGCAGGCTAACCGAAAAGATGGGCGGCGCAACCGCTCGCGTTAAGGAGCACAACTAGTTGCTGACGGAACTCAGACGCATCGTGGAAAGCATGGCCGAGGCCAACACCCTCGAACAGGCCTTGCAAGCATTGGTGAGCCAGACCCGGCTCGCCATGACGGTGGACTGCTGCTCCGTCTATGTAGCCGAGCCGGACATGCGCCGCTATCGACTGGCTGCGACCGATGGTCTGGCCGAATCGGCCGTGGGCAAGGCCACCCTGCCGTTCGAGCAGGGTATCGTCGGCCTGGTGGGTCAGCGTGAAGAGCTGATCAACCTGGCCGATGCCCCCTCTCACCCCAGTTTCAAGTTCCTGCCCGATGTGGCGGAAGAGGCGTTTCGCTCCTTCCTCGGCGCTCCCATCATGCATCAGCGTCAGGTGGTGGGGATTCTGGTCGTGCAGCAGAAGGAGAGCCGCCTCTTCGATGAGGGGGAGGAGTCCTTCATGGTCACCCTGGCGGCTCAGCTGGCTGCCCGCATCGCCCAGGCCCAGGCCAAGGGGTGGCTGCAGAAGACCGACTGGAGCAAGCCGCTGCGCGGTATTGCCGGGGCGAGTGGCATCGCCATCGCCAAGGCCTGGGTGTGGCGTCCGCGCAAGGCGCTCAATACCATCACGCCGCGCAAGGACGAGGATCATGCCAAGCAGCTTGCCCGTCTCGAGCTGGCGGTGGAGGAAGTGCGCCACGATCTGGAGAGCCTGGCACTGCGCTTTCGCGAGAGCTACAGCCAGGACTCGGTCGCCATCTTCGACATCTATCTGCACCTGCTTAACGATCCCGGCTACATCAAGCCCATCCGCAACAAGGTCAGCAAGGAACACTGGACCGCCATCTCCGCGGTCAAACTCATCAGCGATCGGCTGATAGAGCAGTTCAAGGGGATGAAGGATCCCTATCTGCGGGAGCGCTCCACCGATGTGAAAGACATCGCCCAGCGGCTCATCAGCCGGCTGGTGCAGGACGAACCCGAGCAGCTCACCATCGGCGAACCCGTGGTGCTGGTCGCCGATGAAGTGACGGCCACCATCCTTGCGGAGATCCCGAGGGAATTTCTGAGCGGTGTGGTGTCGCTCAAGGGCGGGACCAACTCCCATGCCGCCATCCTGGCCCGTGCCATGGGGGTGGCGGCCATCATGGGGGTGGATTTGCCCCTCGGTGACATCGGCGGTCGCACCCTGGTCATCGATGGCTACAGCGGCGATCTCTTCATCGAACCCAACCAGGTGATCCTGACCGAGTACCGGCAACTGCTGAGTGAGGAGCGGACACTCGACACACTGGTGCGTAGCGTCGACAACCAGCCCTCCGAGACCGCCGACGGCACCAAGGTCTCTCTGCTGCTCAACGCAGGGCTGAGTGCGGATACCGAGATCTCCCTCAATCATCTGGCGGACGGGGTCGGGCTCTATCGCACCGAGATCCCCTTCATGCTGCAGGACAGCTTCCCTTCGGAGTGGGAGCAGACTGCCCGCTATCGCGGGATCCTGGAAACCTATCGGGATCGCCCGGTTTGCATGCGGACTCTGGATGTGGGGGGGGACAAGCAACTGCCCTATTTCCCCATCGTGGAGGAAAATCCCTTCCTTGGTTGGCGGGGGATCCGGCTCACCCTGGATCACCCCGAACTCTTCCTGGTGCAGCTCAAGGCCATGTTGCGGGCCAGCGAAGGGCTGGACAATCTGGCTATCATGCTGCCGATGATCAGCAGTGTCAGTGAAATCAAGGCCTCCCGTCGTCTGCTGGATCAGGCGTGGCGCGAGGTGTCGGAAGAAGCGGCCAGCCGCGATGCGGTGATCCGCTACCCCAGTCTCGGGGTGATGATCGAAGTCCCCTCCGCGCTGTACATCCTGCCGGAGATGGCGCCGCTCATCGACTTCTGGTCGGTGGGCAGCAACGACCTGACCCAGTACCTGCTGGCGGTGGATCGCAACAATGCCCGTGTCGCCAGCATCTACGATGCCTTCCATCCCGCGGTGATCCGCGCTTTGCAGCTGCTGGTCGATGCCTCCCGGCGCTATCACAAGCCGGTTTCTGTCTGTGGCGAGCTGGCTGGCGATCCGGTCGGGGTGCTGCTGCTGCTGGCCATGGGCTATCGCCGTTTCAGCATGAATACCCACAACATCTCCCGCATCAAATACGTGCTGCGGCAATCCGACCTTGGCGAGTTGAAGGCGCTGATGGCGGATGGTCTCAAGCATGACAATCCTCACGTGCTGCGGGGCCTGTTTGCCCGATATCTGGAAGAGCACGGTCTGGGCGGATTGCTGCGGGCTGGGCACAAGGTCAGGCTGCCCGATTGATATTCCACCTTGTTACTGCGTAAGAATGATCGGAGAATGCGGCTTTTCTTATGATTGGGGCCGCCTATGCAGCACGACGGATATTGGGTTTTCTCGCAGATTGATCCCGTAGCATTCAGTTTGGGACCATTATCGGTACGCTGGTATGGTCTCATGTACCTGTTCGGTTTTGCCTTCGCCATGTGGCTGGCAGGTCGCCGCGCCGATGCACCCAATAGCGGCTGGACCCGCAACGAGGTATCCGACCTGCTGTTCTACGGCTTTCTCGGGGTGATCCTGGGTGGCCGTATCGGCTATGTGCTGTTCTACAACTTCGATCTCTTCCTCGCCGACCCGACCTATCTGTTCAAGATATGGACCGGTGGCATGTCGTTCCACGGTGGCCTCATCGGGGTGATCACCGCCATGATCTGGTTTGCCCACAAAACCCAGCGCCACTTCTTCACCGTGGCGGATTTCGTGGCGCCGCTGATTCCGTTCGGCCTCGGTGTTGGCCGCATCGGCAACTTCATGAACGGCGAGCTGTGGGGTCGGGTGACCGATGTCCCCTGGGCAATCATCTTCCCCGAGGCTGGTCCCGAGCCGCGTCACCCGTCCCAGCTTTACCAGTTCGCGCTGGAAGGGGTGGTGCTCTTCATCATCCTGAACCTGTTCTGGCGCAAGCACCCACCCCGTGGCGCCATTTCCGGGATGTTCCTGCTCTTCTATGGCCTGTTCCGCTTCCTGGTGGAGTTTGTTCGTCAACCAGACAGCCAGCTGGGTCTCTACTTCAACGAGATCAGCATGGGTCAGATCCTTTCTACCCCGATGATAGTGGCGGGTGGGCTCATGGTCTGGGCCGCCTACAAGCAGCCCCGTCTGTTCGGCAATGCACCCAAGGAGGCGAAGTAATGCGTGCCTATCTCGACCTGATGCAGAAAATTCTGGATGAAGGGACCGTCAAATCCGATCGCACCGGCACCGGGACAGTCTCCTTGTTCGGTCATCAGATGCGCTTCAATCTGGCGGAAGGATTCCCGCTGGTGACCACCAAGAAGTGCCACCTGCGCTCCATCATTCATGAGCTGCTCTGGTTCCTCAATGGCGATACCAACACCGCCTATCTGAAAGAGCACGGTGTCAGCATCTGGGATGAGTGGGCCGACGAGCACGGTGATCTGGGGCCTGTCTATGGCGCTCAGTGGCGCTCCTGGCCGGCGGCCGATGGATCTGTCATCGACCAGATCCAGAAAGCGGTGGATGACATCCAGCACAACCCGGATTCCCGCCGCATCATCGTCTCCGCCTGGAACGTGGGCGAGCTGGACAAGATGGCGCTGGCACCCTGCCACGCCTTCTTCCAGTTCTATGTGGCGGATGGCAAGCTCTCCTGCCAGCTCTACCAGCGCAGTTGTGATGTTTTCCTTGGCCTGCCGTTCAACATTGCCAGCTATGCGCTGCTGACCCACATGATGGCGCAGCAGTGCGATCTGGAAGTGGGGGACTTTGTCTGGACCGGCGGTGACGTGCACCTCTACTCCAACCACATGGAGCAGACGGCACTGCAACTCACCCGCGAGCCGCGCCCCTTGCCGCAACTGGTGATCAAGCGCAAACCTGACTCCATCTTCGATTACAGATTCGAGGATTTCGAGATCCAGGGCTATGATCCCCATCCTGGGATCAAGGCGCCTGTCGCTATTTGAGTAAGTAATGAGCCTGGGGCGAGTCCCGCCTCTCAGGTGACGATGAATTGACACTCAGCTGTTAGAGGCGCCTGCGGGCGCCTTTTTGCATTTTTTGTGAATTTATATGCGATGTTCCGGGTGGAGAGAAGGCTCTTGAAAGAGGGTAGTAACCGGCTTATAGCAGGCATTATCTGTTTTGCTTTCGGTTTTTTCGTTGTTATCAGCCATTAGAAACGATTTTTCATTGAGCTACTCTGGCCCTAGACTGAAAAGATGCAATTTTATGGGTAGTTAGATATGAGCGATGTATTCAAGCGTTTTCTCAAACTGGAGTCCGCTTCCGGGATCATTCTGATCCTGGCCGCCCTGCTTGCCATCGGCCTGGCCAATTCGGCGCTGGCGCAACACTATCAGAGCTTCCTCAATACCGAGGTGCAGGTTCGCATCGCGGCCCTCGACATCAACAAGCCGCTGCTGCTCTGGATCAACGATGGCTTCATGGCGATCTTCTTCCTGTTGGTGGGTCTCGAGGTGAAGCGAGAGATGCTGGAGGGGGCGCTTTCCTCCCGGGTGCAGGCAACCTTCCCGGCCATTGCTGCCGTGGGGGGCATGTTGGTACCGGCACTCATCTATAGCTTCTTCAACTACGGGGACGAGGCTACCCGTGCTGGCTGGGCGATTCCGGCCGCAACCGACATCGCCTTCGCTCTCGGGGTCATGGCGCTGCTGGGCAAGCGGGTACCGACCAGCCTCAAGGTCTTCTTGCTGGCGCTGGCCATCATGGACGATCTGGGGGTCATCATCATCATTGCCCTCTTCTACACCCAGCAACTGTCGCTGACTGCGCTGGCGATAGGTGTGGTGGCCACCCTGACCTTGCTCTGGATGAATCGCCGTGGTGAGGACAGGATTGGACTCTATATGCTAGTCGGCCTGGTGCTCTGGGTTGCCGTGCTCAAGTCCGGTGTCCATGCGACCCTGGCGGGGGTCATCGTGGGCTTCATGATCCCCCTCAACGGCAAGCGTTACGCATCGCCACTCAAGCATCTGGAGCATGTGCTGCACCCCTGGAGCGCCTTCCTGATCCTGCCGCTGTTCGCTTTCGCCAACGCCGGGGTATCGCTGGAGGGGGTCTACTTCTCGGCTCTGCTCAATCCGCTCCCCATGGGGATCATCCTGGGGCTCTTCGTCGGCAAGCCGCTCGGGATTTTCACCATCAGCTGGCTGGCAGTGAAATCAGGCATTGCCCAATTGCCGCAAGGAGTGAACTTCAGACAGATCTTTGCCGTCAGCATCCTGTGTGGCATCGGCTTCACCATGTCGATGTTTATCGCATCGCTGGCATTCGAGCATGGCGGACTGGACTACGGCAGCTACTCGCGCCTCGGGATCCTGGCAGGTTCCACACTCGCGGCCGTGATCGGTTACATCGCTCTGCGGATATCGCTGCCCAATCGGGAGGCGAATCAAAGTACGGAGGGGTTATGAGAAAACTAGGATGGTTAGTCATGCTGGCAAGCCCTGCACTCTGGGCAGATAGTCTGGCCGATTGTCAGCAGGATGCCACCTCGGCAAGTTGTTCTGCCTATCTCAACGGGGTGGTCGACAGCGCACTCATGCTGGGGGACTCACAGGTAAAAGCCCGGTTCGGAGAGACCTTCGCCGAACGGGCACTGAGCAGTCGTGCCGGCGAGCGAGTCAAGCTGTCCAACAAGCGCTACTGCACCGAGCGAATGCCGGATGCCGGTCGTCTCAAGGCCCATCTGCAGGCACAGTTCGACGCGAACAAGGTTGACTCGATCAGCGACATGTATGACATTCTGGCGGTTGAACTCAGCTGCTACCGGAGCCCGCCTGGCGCGGGAACCCCATCGGATGTCACACCTTAACTACAACCATCTCTACTATTTTTGGATGACTCAGAAGAAGGGCTCCGTCACGCAGGCGGCGGAAGCCCTCTTTTTGACCCCACAGACCGTGACCGGTCAGATCAAACTGCTTGAGCAGCGTCTTGGCGGCAAGTTGCTGATCAGAAAGGGGCGCTCCCTTGAGGCCACCGAGCTTGGCCAACTGGTGTTTCGCTATGCGGACAAGATGTTCAGCCTCTCCTACGAGATGCTGGATATCGTCAATTACCGCAAGGAGAGCCAGATCCTGTTCGACGTCGGCATCGCCGATGCACTCTCCAAGCGTCTTGCCAGCCGGGTACTGCTCTCCGTGATCCCCAATGACGGTTCCATTCACCTGCGCTGCTTCGAGTCGACCCATGAACTGCTCCTGGAGCAGTTGAGCGAGCACAAGCTCGACATGATCCTCTCTGATTGCCCGGTAGACTCCAGCCAGCATGCCGGGTTGCTGTCCAAGCGTCTGGGGGGATGCGGCGTCAGTTTC
The DNA here is from genome assembly GCF_027707725.1 of Aeromonas sp. QDB25. Taxonomy (NCBI): domain Bacteria; kingdom Pseudomonadati; phylum Pseudomonadota; class Gammaproteobacteria; order Aeromonadales; family Aeromonadaceae; genus Aeromonas; species Aeromonas sp. QDB25. The sequence continues at coordinate 70,768 of NZ_JAPCIZ010000012.1, forward strand.
TTCTGTAAGGCGCCTCTGCCCTCCCAGCCTTTCCCTGCTTGCCTGGAAGAGCGCAAGCTGCTCATCCCGGGCCGTCGCACCGCCATGGGTCGTCAACTGACCCAGTGGTTCGAGCAGCAGGGAATTTCCCCCAGCATTCTGGGAGAATTCGACGATGCGGCGCTGATGAAGGCGTTCGGTTTCTTCAACCAGGGCATCTTCATGGCTCCGACCATCTATCGAGAAGAGATCCTGGAGGGGGAGGAGGTGATGCTGCTGGGTGAAACCCAGGATCTGATGGAGGAGTATTACGTCATCTTTGCCGAGCGGATGATCCAACATCCTGCGGTCAAGCGAGTATGCGAGAGTGATTTCTCCTTCCTCTTTGCCGGGCAGGAGGATTTCACGGCCATTCAGCCAGCAAGCCTCTCGTTTTAAATCGACGGTGACGGCGCTATGATGCCTGTCTTGGAAGAGGAGGGTGAGATGCAATTGGAAGAAATGGAAGCGAATGCCGGGCGTGCCGTCACCCTGCTCAAGGCATTGGCCAATGAACGGCGGCTGTTTATCTTGTGCCAGTTGCTGGATAGGGAGCTGTCGGTCGGCGAGCTGAACGAGGTATTGGGATTGAGCCAGTCAGCCATGTCGCAGCATCTGGCGGTGTTGCGCCGGGATGAGCTGGTGGCGACGAGGAAGGAAGCCCAGACGGTCTATTATTCCCTGCGCAGCCATGAAGTGCGTGAGATGATCGGACTGTTGCACAGACTGTACTGTAGCGACCCCAAATAAAAAACCGGCACTAGGCCGGTTTTTTCAGCTTTCATCAGCGGATGCTGATTAAGCCATGGCTTTGATCTGGGCAGACAGGCGGCTCTTGTGACGAGCAGCTTTGTTCTTGTGGATCAGGCCTTTGGTCGCCATACGATCCATGATCGGCTGAGCAACAGCGAAAGCGGCAGTGGCAGCAGCCTTGTCACCAGAGGCGATGGCAGCGATCACTTTCTTCAGGTAGGTACGGGTCATGGAACGACGGCTGGCGTTGTGCTGACGACGTTTCTCTGACTGAAGAGCACGCTTCTTAGCAGATTTGATGTTAGCCAAGGTAAAACTCCTAAAACTGTCTTAGCGAGTGTATTGAAAAGGCCCGGAAATATGCCTTCCCAACCACATATTGTCAAATGATTTGTGCAAATAAACACCGCCCCCCGGTGGTGTGTCAGATGGGAGACGGTTAAACTGTCGGCCGATTCTAACAGCATTCTTTTCTTTCCGACAGTTCCAGAGGCCTCGTCTTGAGTAAGAAATTGATCAAATCCGGCATGATTGTGTCCGGAATGACGTTGGCATCCCGTGTGATGGGCTTGGTGCGCGATGTGGTCATCGCCAATTTGCTCGGTGCCGGGGTGGCCGCAGACGTCTTCTTCTTCGCCAATCGCATTCCCAACTTCTTGCGCCGGCTCTTTGCCGAAGGGGCATTCAACCAGGCCTTCGTGCCCGTGATGACGGAGTACAAGAAAAACGGTGACGAGCAGGCGGTTCGGGAGCTGCTGGCGGCGGTGGCGGGCACCCTGGGTGGCATCGTCACCGTGGTCACTCTGCTCGGGGTGCTGGGTTCCGGTGTCCTGACGGCTCTCTTTGGATGGGGCTGGTTCTGGGACTGGCTGCATGGCGGACCGGCGGCGGAGAAGTTCGAGCTGGCCAGTCTGATGCTCAAGATCACCTTCCCCTACCTCTGGTTCATCACCTTCACCGCCATGGCGGGGGCCATTCTCAATACCTTTGGCCGTTTTGCCGTGTCCTCCTTCACGCCGGTATTCCTCAACATCACCATGATTGCGGCGGCCTGGTGGATCGCGCCCTTGATGGAGCGCCCCGAAATCTCCCTGGCGATCGGTGTCTTCCTCGGCGGTCTGGTCCAGTTTTTGTTCCAGTATCCTTTTCTGCGCCAGCTCAACATGCTGGTCTGGCCCAAGTGGGGTTGGCACCATCCCGGGGTGGTGAAGATCCGTACCCTGATGATCCCGGCCCTGTTCGGTGTGTCGGTCAGCCAGATCAACCTGCTGATCAACACCATGCTGGCCTCGTTTCTGGCTACCGGTGCCATCAGCTATCTCTATTACTCGGACAGGTTGCTGGAGTTTCCCCTCGGCCTCTTTGCGGTGGCCATCAGCACGGTGATCCTGCCTGCCCTGGCCAGGAAACACGTGGATGCGGATCCGGCTGATTTTTCTCGCACCATGGATTGGGGGGTGCGCATGGTGATGTTGCTCGGCTTGCCAGCCATGGTCGGCATCGCCGTGCTGCGCGAGCCCATACTGCGGGTGCTTTTCATGCGCGGTGAGTTCGGTCTGCACGAGGTGAGCATGTCGAGTGCCAGCCTGCTGGCCTCCACTACGGGGCTGCTCTCCTTGATGCTCATCAAGGTACTGGCCCCCGGTTATTACGCCCGCCAGGACACCAGGACGCCGGTGCGTATCGGCATCATGGCCATGGTAGCCAACATGGTGTGCAACCTTATTTTCATCTATCCGCTCGGCTACGTCGGGCTGGCGCTGGCGACCGCCTGCTCCGGCACCCTGAATGCCGTACTGCTGTTCAAGGGGCTCTATCAGCAGGATGTTTATCGCCCTTCCCGCAACACCGGGCTGTTCTGCCTCAAGCTCTTGGCGGCAACGGTCTTGATGGGGGGGCTTCTGGCCTATCTATCACCGGATCTCCCCCAATGGGGGGCCTGGAGCATGGGCAAGGCCAGCCTGGAGTTGACCCTGCTGCTCTGCCTGGGCGGAGCACTGTACGGCATTGTCCTCTTGGCATTGGGGATCCGGCCACGTCACCTGAGAGCCGATCAGCAATAAGGAGCCAGCTGCAAGGGATGGGGACAGTACAGGGGAGATAGGGGAGCGGTCTCAGGGGCTGTCGGGTTGACCCGCCAACGAGGTGCGATGCTCCTGGCCGAGTCCGAGAAGCGGGCGGGATGGCTAAATCGGCTCAACGGCAGGGCTGACCCTGCCTGCTGCCTGATATATAATCCGCCGATTTCCATGGCAGCAACGCACAAGGCACTGATGGAGCTTATTCGCGGCATTCACAATATCAAGCCCCGTCACCGGGGCTGTGTATTGACCATAGGCAACTTCGATGGGGTTCATCAGGGGCACCACGCGGTGTTGGCCCGTTTGCAGGAGAAGGCCGCCCAACTTGGCCTGCCGGCCTGCGTCATGTTGTTTGAACCCCAGCCGCTGGAGCTGTTTGCGGGCAGTGCCGCGCCCGCCCGCCTCAGCCGTTGGCGGGAGAAGTACGAAGCTCTCAAGGGAATGCAGATCGATCGCATGCTCTGCGTGCGTTTCACCCATCGTTTTGCCGAGCAGGCAGCCAGCACCTTCATCGAGCAACTGCTGGTGGAGAAACTCGGTGTGCACTATCTGGTGGTCGGCGACGATTTTCGCTTCGGCAAGGGGCGGGAAGGGGACTTCCACCTGCTGGAGGAGGCCGGTCGGCGCTTCGGGTTCGAGGTGATCAGCACCCAGAGTTTCCAGCTTTCCCGCCAGCGGGTCAGCAGTACGCTGGTGCGCGAGGCCCTGAAAGCGGGCCGCATGGCGGAGGTGGAGTTGATGCTCGGTCGCCCCTATGCCATCAGCGGCCGGGTGGCCCATGGCGACAAGCTGGGGCGCACCATAGGTTTTCCCACCGCGAATCTGGCCCTCAAACGCCAGGTTGTCCCGGTCGGTGGCGTGTTTGCGGTGGAAGTGATATGTTCCGGCAAGACTTTCCCCGGTGTCGCCAATGTGGGTGTACGTCCAACCTTGAGCGGTACACAAGCCAGATTGGAAGTACATCTATTTGATTTTTCTGGTGATCTATATGGTCAGCAGGTCAAGGTGCTGCTTCGCCACAAGCTGCGCGAAGAGCAGAAATTTGACTCTTTCACCGCCTTGAAAGAGCAGATCGAACGAGATGCCCTGGCGGCCCGAGCCTGGTTCGGGCTGCCACAATTTCATTTACCCAGCACTCTTTTAGAAAAGAAGGGAACCCAGGACTGATGAGCGACTATAAACACACCCTGAATCTGCCGGAAACCGAGTTTCCGATGCGTGGCGATCTGGCCAAACGCGAACCCAACATGTTGAAACGTTGGTACGATCAGGATCTTTACGGCGCCATTCGCCGCGCCAAAGCGGGCAAGCCTTCTTTCATTCTGCACGATGGCCCCCCCTATGCGAACGGCAGCATTCACATCGGTCACTCGGTCAACAAGATCCTCAAAGACATCATCATCAAGTCCAAAGGCCTTTCTGGCTTCGATTCCCCCTATGTACCGGGCTGGGATTGCCACGGTTTGCCCATCGAGCTGAAAGTGGAAGGCATGGTCGGCAAGCCGGGCGAGAAGGTTTCCGCCGCAGAGTTCCGCGCCGAGTGCCGAAAATACGCCAAAACCCAGATCGAAGCGCAGAAGACCGACTTCATCCGTCTGGGCGTGCTGGGTGACTGGGAACACCCCTACCTGACCATGGATTTTGGGACCGAAGCCAACATCATCCGTTCCATGGCCAAGATCGTTGAAAACGGCCACCTGCACAAAGGCTCCAAGCCGGTGCACTGGTGTACCGATTGCGGCTCCGCGCTGGCTGAAGCGGAAGTGGAGTACTACGACAAGAACTCTCCCTCCATCGACGTGCGCTTCAAGGCCGTCGACGAGGCTGCCGTTGCCGCCAAGTTTGATTGCGCCGAAGGCCACACCGGCAAGGGCGCGCTCTCTGCCGTGATCTGGACCACCACTCCGTGGACCCTGCCGGCCAACCGCGCCATCGCCATGCATGCCGATCTCGACTACGCACTGGTGCAGGTAGAGGGCGACAATCCCGAGCGTCTGATCCTGGCCGCCGAGCTGGTCAAGGACGTGATGGATCGCGCCGGCATCGAGCACTTCCACAACCTGGGCTATGCCAAGGGTGCTGCACTCGAGCTGCTGCGCTTCAACCACCCCTTCTACAGCTTCGACGTACCTGTGGTGCTGGGTGACCACGTCACTCTGGACGCCGGTACCGGCGCGGTACACACCGCCCCTGGTCACGGTCAGGAAGACTTCGTGGTCGGTCAGAAGTACGGTCTGGAAGTGGCCAACCCGGTTGGCAGCAACGGCGTCTATCTGCCGGATACCGAACTGTTTGCCGGCCAGCACGTGTTCAAGGCCAATGCGGCCGTGGTCGAGGTGCTGACCGAGCGCGGCGCCCTGCTGCATCACAAGGTATTCAACCACTCCTACCCGCATTGCTGGCGTCACAAGACTCCGATCATCTTCCGTGCCACCCCCCAGTGGTTCATCAGCATGGAGCAGAAGGGTCTGCGCAAGCGTGCTCTTGAAGAGATCGAGCGTATCGAGAAAGAGGGCATTGCCCAGCACGGTCAGAGCGGCTGGGTCCCGGCCTGGGGTAAAAACCGCATCCAGGCGATGGTCGAGAACCGTCCTGACTGGTGTATCTCCCGTCAGCGTACCTGGGGCGTGCCCATCTCCCTGTTCGTTCACAAGGATACCCAGGCGCTGCACCCGGAATCCGTGCGCCTGATGGAAGAGGTGGCCAAGCGGGTCGAGCAGTCCGGCATCCAGGCCTGGTGGGATCTGGACAAGGCCGAGCTGCTGGGCGCCGATGCCGACAACTACGAGAAGGTGCCCGACACCTTGGACGTCTGGTTTGACTCCGGTTCTACCCACGCCTCCGTGGTGGACGCCCGTCCCGAGTTCAACGGCAAGCCGGCCGACATGTATCTGGAAGGCTCTGACCAGCACCGTGGCTGGTTCATGTCATCCTTGATGATCGGCGTGGCGATGAAAGACAAGGCGCCCTACAACCAGGTGCTGACTCACGGCTTCACCGTGGATGGTCAGGGCCGCAAGATGTCCAAGTCCATCGGCAACGTGGTAAGCCCGCAAGACGTGATGAACAAGCTGGGTGCCGACATCCTGCGTCTGTGGGTAGCGAGCACTGACTACACCGGCGAGATGACCGTCTCCGACGAGATCCTCAAGCGCTCTGCCGACGCCTATCGTCGTATCCGCAACACTGCTCGCTTCCTGCTGGCCAACCTGAACGGCTTCAATCCGGCGACCGATATGGTTGCGCCTGCGGACATGGTGGTGGTGGATCGCTGGGCCGTGGGTCGTGCCAAAGCGGTACAGGCCGAGATCGTGACCGCGTTCGACGAGTACAACTTCCACGGCGTGACCCAGAAGCTAATGCAGTTCTGCTCCATCGAGATGGGTTCCTTCTATCTGGACGTCATCAAGGATCGTCAGTACACCGCCAAGGCAGACAGCCTGGCCCGTCGCTCCTGCCAGACCGCCCTCTATCACATCGCCGAGGCCATGGTGCGCTGGATGGCGCCCATCATGAGCTTCACCGCCGACGAGATCTGGGCCCTGCTGCCGGGCGAGCGCGGCGAGTTCGTGTTCACCGAGGAGTGGTACGACGACCTGTTCGGACTGGAAGCGGGCGAAGTGCTGAACGACGAGTTCTGGGCCGAGATCCTCACCGTGCGCGGTGAAGTGAACAAGGCGCTGGAAGTGGCCCGTGGCGAGAAGCGCATCGGCGGTTCTCTGCAGGCCGAGCTGACCCTGTTCGCCAAGCCGGAGCTGGCCGCGCGTCTGAACGCCCTGGCCGATGAGCTGCGCTTCGTGCTGCTCACCTCCAAGGCCAAGGTGGTCAGCGTCGATGCTGCACCGGCAGATGCCGTAGCGACCGAGCGCGATGACCTGTGGCTCTGCGTTGCCCAGTCTGCCGCAGCCAAGTGCGACCGCTGCTGGCACCATGTAGAGGACGTGGGTACCATCGCGGGTCACGAAGAGATCTGTGGCCGCTGCGTCACCAACGTCGAGGGTGACGGCGAAACGCGTCAATTTGCCTGATGAACATGACTCAACATAAAAGCGGCCTGCGTTGGCTGTGGCTGGCGGTGCTGGCCTTCGTACTGGACCAGGCGAGCAAGCTCGCCGTGGTCAAGTTGCTGCCATTTGGCTACCCGGGGGTGGAGATCACCCCCTTCTTCAACCTGGTCCATGTCTACAACAAGGGAGCGGCTTTCAGCTTCCTGGCAGATCAGGGGGGCTGGCAGCGCTGGTTCTTCGCCGTGCTGGCGTTCGCCATCTGCGGCCTGCTGATCTACTGGCTGCGCAAGCAGTCGGTCACCCAGCGCTGGAGCGGTATCGCCTACAGCCTGATCATCGGCGGGGCGCTCGGCAACGTGTTTGACCGGCTGGTGCTGGGCCATGTGGTCGACTTCCTCGACTTTTACTGGCAGCGCGCCCACTGGCCGGCGTTCAATCTGGCTGACAGCTTCATCTTCATCGGTGCCGCCATGATTGTACTGGACGGCTTCCGTGGTGAGAAAAAACAGGACGCGACCTCATGAGCCAGCTGATTGTTGCGGACAGCAGCGTGCTGTTCCATTTCTCTATCAAACTGGAAGATGGCTCGGTGGCCGACAGCACGGCGCTGCACGGCAAACCTGCCCGTCTGCGGATGGGAGACGGCAGTCTGACGCCGAGCTTCGAGCAATGCCTGCTGGGGCTGCGCGAAGGGGAGAGCAAGAGCTTTACCCTGGCGCCGGAAGAGGCGTTTGGCCTTTCCAATCCCGACAACATCTACCATCTCGATCGCGCCAAATTCGGTAACGAAGTTGAGCCCAAGGTGGGTACCATCATTCTGTTCGATCAGCCCAACGGCAGCGAACTGCCCGGGATCATCCGGGCGGTGGAAGGGATGTCGGTCACGGTCGATTTCAACCACCCCCTGGCCGGTCACACCGTCACCTTCGAGGTGGAGATCCTGGGAGTTGATGACGAGGAGAAGGTTCACTGATGGATATTCTGCTGGCTAACCCCCGTGGCTTCTGTGCCGGTGTCGACCGGGCCATCAGCATCGTCGAGAGCGCGCTGGAGAAGTTCGGTGCCCCGATCTATGTCCGTCACGAGGTGGTGCACAACCGCTACGTGGTGAACAAGCTCAAGGAGGCGGGTGCCGTTTTCGTCGAAGAGCTGGACGAGGTGCCGGATGACAGCATCGTCATCTTCTCCGCTCACGGTGTCGCCAAGGTCGTGCGCGAGATGGCCAAATCCCGCGCCCTCAAGGTGTTCGATGCCACCTGTCCGCTGGTGACCAAGGTGCACATGGAAGTCCATCGTGCCAGCCGCAAGGGTTCCGAAGCCGTGCTCATCGGCCATGCCGGCCACCCTGAGGTGATCGGCACCATGGGACAGTACGAGAACAGTGAGGGGGGCATGTATCTGGTGGAGACACCGGAAGACGTGGCCAGGCTCAAGGTGAAGAACCCGGATGACCTCTGCTTCGTTACCCAGACGACTCTCAGCGTGGACGAGACTTCGGATATCATCGATGCATTGCGTGCGCACTTCCCCAAGATCCAGGGACCGCGCAAGGATGACATCTGCTACGCCACCCAGAACCGCCAGGATGCGGTGCGGGAGATGGCCGGTCTGGTGGATGCCATGCTGGTGGTGGGATCGCGCAACTCTTCCAACTCCAACCGACTGCGGGAGCTGGCCGAGAAGGTGGGCGCCAAGGCCTACCTCATCGACGACGCCTCCATGATTGAGCCGCAATGGCTGGACGGAGTTGCCCGTATCGGGGTCACGGCGGGTGCGTCAGCCCCCGATGTGCTTGTTCAGAATGTCATCGCCCGGCTGCGCGAGCTGGGAGGCAAGATAGTGACCGAGCATCCTGGCCGGGAAGAGAATGTGGTGTTTGAAGTGCCGCCCGAGCTTAGAATTATTTGAATGTGGCCAGGATGGCCTGAGAATAAAGAGTTATGTTCCTGATGCCGGATTTGTCGTTGCGACCTATCCGGCATTAGACTATATGAACCGCCAGTCACCAAGGATGGGTTATGATTGGGTTCTATCGAGGCTTTTCTCTCATTGAATTGATGATTGTCGTCGCAATCGTGGCGATTCTTGGCACTATTGCCTATCCCTCCTATCAGCGTTACCTGCTGTCCAGCCACCGAATTGATGCCAAAAAAATGCTGTTGGATGCCGCCAACAGACAAGAAACCTATTTTATGGACTTCAATCGGTATACCTCATCCGCAGCCGATTTGAATATCCCGGAGAACTCCGAATCCGGCTTCTATCACCTGGTCATCTCAGCCGGGGTCAATACATACATCCTGTTTGCCACAGCCTCTGGTGCGCAGGGGTCAGACAGCGACTGCATCATTTTCTCCATCGACCAGGATGGCACCCGGAGTGCCACCCGGCTCGGGGATACCGTCAACAATGCTTGCTGGGACTAGGCGATGAAACCACTGCACCATCGACACACGAGGGGATTCAGCCTGCTGGAGGTGATGATTGCGGCCGTGGTGCTCTCCTTCGGCTTGCTGGGATTGGTTGCCATGCAGGTCACCGCCAAGTTTTCCAGCTACGAAGCGCGTCAGCGCACCATCGCCAACTGGCTGGCCAATGATCTGGTCGAACGCGCTAGGATCAACAAAGACAGCTGGGCTGGTCAGGGAACGACAGTGGTATCCGGCAACGCGATCCTGGATATGCCGAGCTGTGCCAACAACAATGGCACCATGTCGGATTGCAGCAGGACTGAGCGGCAGGCACTGGACCTCTTCTACTGGCAGCAGTCTCTGCTGGGAACCGCGGTATCCGGCGCCGCGTCACCTCTGCAATCTCCGGTCGGCTGCGTGATTCGTGGCGCCAACAACAGTTTGACCATAGGGATCTTCTGGCAGGGGCGGGAGTCTTTGTCCGATGGTGCCGGTGCAGTTGCCGCGGTGCGCAACAGTTGTGGGCTGGGCAATGCGGCAGACAGACAGAGGCGTCAGTTCGTACTGACGACCACACTATGAATGCTCGCGGCTTCACCCTGATTGAATGGTTGATTGCCATGTTGATCGGCGTATTTCTGGTGGGCGGGGGCCTCAGCATCTTCGTGGCTTCCCGTGCCACAACGGAGGATGCTTTCGATCAGAGCGAGTTGCAGGAGAATGGGCGTATTGCGATGCGTCTGGTGACCCAGGACCTGAAGTGGGCGGGCTTCTGGGGGGACTACACCGGTTCCCCCATGGCAACGGGGCAGGGTGTGACGCTTTTAGGCGGTATTACAAGTACTTGTGGGAGTCTGCCTTCAAATACTGGTGTTCGTGCATTGTTAGTCATGAGAGTTAATGACTCAGGAGGTTTGACTGGAGGAGATGCAAGCTGTATTCCTACGGATAGTTCGAAATGGTCATTTATAAAAAACACAGATGTAATTAGTATTAAGAGATTAGTCGGCCGCCCGCAGACTATAGATTCAGAGTTAGATGGCAATCGTTATTATTTGGCGACTACTACTCAGCTAGCTAACTTATTCGCCATGGTTGATGAATCTGACCCAATTCCAAGTGAGGTAATCGAAATGCCTGATCCTCAACTATGGGAGTATCAGCATTTCATGTATTACACTGTGCTCAATAAATCAAATAATATTCCAGAGTTAAGGAAGCGTATTCTTACTCCAAATGGCGGGTCACTACTTATTAGTGGTCCTATTGCTGAAGGAATTCAAGGATTAACTGTATTGCTTGGCATTGATGAGAGTACGATCCCTGATGGTGTGATAGAGCGCTATACCAATACCAATAATGTGACCGAACAAGACTGGAGCGAAGGGCGTGTCGTAGCGGCTCGTGTCTTTATCTTGGTGCGTTCACTGCAAGCGTCTAGTAGTTATGTAAATAACAATATCTATCAAGTTGGTGATGTACCAGTTTTTGGAAATGGCGATGGTTATCGTCGCTTGCTCTTGGAATCCAGTGTCTCATTACGTAATCCAGCGGTGATTGCAGGAGGAGGGAAATGAAATCCCAGAGCGGTGTGGCTCTGATCATAGCCCTGATCATTCTGGTGCCCCTGACCCTGATTGCCGTGGTGGTGATGCAATCTTCGGGGCAAGACCTCAAGATGGCAGGCTCGTCTGCCAGCTTCCGCCAGGCAGAGCACCGACTCGAAGGCATCATCGAAGCCGCGATGCAGAGCAACAACATATCGACTGTGATTGCTGGCATGGGCTCCACTCTGGGGGCCAGTGCGGCGATCAGCGTCAATAGCAGCAATGCTTCGGCGGCTGTCGATCTTACCAATCGCACCGAAACCGTCTGCAAGCGCAAGGTTGACGCCAGCAGCAGCAATGTGATTCCTGCGTGCAAATATGTCGAACTGCAGCGCGAATTCAGATAATAACTGCAACACCCATGGTGCATAGGAGAGAAGAGGCCAACTGCCGGTTCTGGTACGCTTCTTCTCGCCAAAGAAACAAAGCGGAACACCATGAGA
>NZ_JAPCIZ010000013.1:0-81828 GCF_027707725.1 Aeromonas sp. QDB25
CCAAACAGGGCGGCCGTCTTTTTGGCACCGTCATGACCACTGAGATAGTGAAGAACGACCTGACGTTTGAAGTCGGTCGAGTATTTTTGCTTTCCCATAGAAACGAAGAACACCTACTCGTTGGGTGTCCAACTTTCGGGGTTCACTTCAAAAGGCGGTTTTTTTATTGTCCCACGACATTGCCCGGCCTAGATCACCCGGGAGAACTGCTGCTGGCGCGCCTTGCTGCGCAGGTAGACATCGAAGCACATGCAGATGTTGCGGATCAACAGCTGACCGGTGGAGACCACCTCCAGCCCCTCTTCGGTCATGCGCACCAGACCGTCGTCGATGAAGGTCTGCAACAGCTTGAGATCCTCGGCAAAATACTCCTTGAACACCAGGCCGTGGGCCTGCTCCACAGCGGCGAAGTTCAGGGAAAAATCGCAGATGAGGCGCTTGATCACCTCACGACGGATCAGATCGTCCCGATTGAGGGAGCACCCCTTCCACTGGGCATGGCCCAGTGACTCGACCTGGGCGTAGTAGGTTTTGAGATCCTTCTGGTTCTGGGAATAGGCATCCCCCATCATGCTGATGGAAGAGACCCCCAGCCCCAGCAGATCGCAATCCCCCTGGGTGGTATAGCCCTGGAAGTTGCGATGCAGCTTGCCCTCGCGCTGGGCGACGGCCAGCTCGTCATCGGGCTTGGCAAAGTGGTCCATGCCGATGAACTGATAACCCTGGCCGGTCAGGAAGGCAATGGTGTCCTGCAGCATGGCCAGCTTCTCCTGCGGCGCCGGCATGTCCGCTTCTTTCAGCTTGTGCTGGGCGGCAAAACGGCTCGGCAGGTGGGCATAGTTGAAGATGGAGAGGCGGGCCGGGTCGGTCTTGAGCACCTCTTCCAGGGTGTGATGGAAGCTCTCCCGGTTCTGGTGCGGCAGACCGTAGATGAGATCCAGATTGGTGGAGCGGAACCCCAGCTCGCGGGCACGGACCAGCATGGCGCGGATGAAGTCGTTGTCCTGCTCCCGATTGACCGCGACCTGGACCGTCTTGTTGAAGTCCTGAACGCCGAGGCTGATGCGGTTGAAACCGAGCTCCCGCAGCACATCCAGCATGGACAATTCGATCTCGCGGGGATCCACCTCGATGCTGATCTCCCCCTCCTCGGCGAAGTGGAAGTGCTCCCGCAACATGGCCATCAGGCGACGAGTCTGGGGGTCGCTCAGATAGGTGGGTGTACCGCCACCCCAGTGCAGCTGGGTGACCAGTCTCTCCTTGAACAGGGGGGCCTGGGCCTTGATCTCCTGTTCGAGGTAGTCGAGGTATTGATCTGCCTTGTGCTGGTGCCGGGTAATGACCTTGTTGCAGCCGCAGTAGTAGCAGAGCTTGTGACAGAAGGGGATGTGCACGTAGAGCGACAGATTGCGTGCAGGATACTGGCCCGCTGCCTGGACAAAGTCCGGATAGCCGAACCCCTCGTTGAACTCCAGCGCAGTGGGATAGGAGGTATAACGCGGACCACTGTAGTTGTATTTTTCGATCAGGGCCTGATCCCACACAATCTGTTCTGCTTGCACGCTTGCTTCCTCTGTCTTTGTCATGGGCTCACCGGCTTAACTGAAAATCCTTCAGTCTGGCGACATCCTCAAGGATCTGCGCCTCCAGCTCGGCCTCGTAGCCGCTGCGTTCGAGATCCATCTTCATCACTTCATTGCGCTTGAGTGCCCGCCTCGCCTCATGGGTCGGCATCTCCTTCACCTTCTCATAGAGGCCGTAGAGCCCCGGGAACTCGGTGGCAAAGGCGCGGCCCCCCTTTATTTGCAAGGCATCCAGCAGATTGGTCAGCCGGATGGCGCCTTCTGAGTAGTCGCACTGACCATCTCGTACCGCGTGGGCGATCACCCTGACACTCTCCAGAATCCGCTCGTTGCGGGCCGCAATGGCGTGCTGCTGCATCTCTTGCTGGCGTTTGAGACGAGCCATCAGGGTGCCGGCATAGACGGCAAGCCCCAGCAAAATCAGGCCACCCAACAGGGCGGCCAGCATCCATCCACTCATCACTTTTTCTTCGGCTCGGGTTTGGCTTCAGGCTGGTAGTCCGCCTGAGAGAAACGCTCCCACAGCTCCTCTTCGGAGGCAGGCTGACTCGGCTCATCAAAATCGGCATCATCAAAATCCATGTCGCCATCTTCGTCATCGTCGTTGTCGATGATGCCGAGCTCGTCCATCAGCTCCTGATAACGGTCAACCCGCTGATCGACCCATGCCTGCTCTGCGGCCTCCAGGGTTTCACCGGCATCCAGACGATCCAGCAAGGCATTGAGGCGATCATCATTCTCGATGGACGCCAGCTCCTGCTCGGGGGTCATCACCACCCGCTTCTCTTTCGCAGGCTTGGTCGCCACCGGCTTGCTGCCCTTCTCGTCGGCAATCAGCGCGATGGGCTTGCGAGAGCCGATGCGTGGATCCTTGGCCTGCTTGGAGCCGCTCTTTTTGCCCGCCTGCTCGACCTGTTGGCGGGAGCCCGCCTTCAGGCCCTTGCGCTTGGCGGCGCGCTTGCGCTCACGACCTTCCTGAGCACTGGCATCTGATTCTTTGCGCTTGCCGGTAGGCTTGCGGTTGGGTTGTTTGGCCGACATGAATGACTCCGACAAATAACTGAATGGAAACCCCCGGAGCGTGTCGTCCGGGGAGGATGCTGAAGCGGGGAACAGTAAATATGGAACAAGAGTGGGATCCCGCACCAATTCGACCACTCTGGGTCGCTAAACACCGCAGGATCGGCATCCTCTGGGCATGTTGCTGGTATTTTGACACAGAATGTCTTGGCGGGTTAATGACCCAATAGAAAAAAGGCAGCCGAAGCTGCCTTTTTCCATCATGCGAGTTCCATTCCCTGGAAGCCAATCGCCTTATCCCTGGGCGAACCACGGCGCATCATTTCGTTGGATCATCCTGATCCTTATTGACCAGTCCTGAGTGTGCGTGTGTTTGTTTGTCTAACCCAAACCGGCGACATCCTGCCTCCCATCGGGGTGGTTGCCTCCCGCAGCCCCGCTCATCCCTGGCGGTCACCATCCTGGCTTTTTGCATCTATTGCTCATCGCATGCTCCGAGCCGACATCCTGTCAAACCGAAGACGGGTCTTGCACCCTCTCTCCGGCCAATCCTGATTGCCTACTGTAACTTCTTCGCCGGATGACTCAATCAACCAAAGCACATTTCGAACTGGTACAAAGTGATTTTTTATTTCTTAATTCATTGAAAAATAAAATATAAAAAAATATACGTGAGCAATCTTTCAGACACGACCAGCCCCGTATATAGAAGATCTCTTACAGCAACGCAGGCTGTTTACGGGCGATTGCTACAACCTCAAAAAAGAACAGGGAACACAATGGTTCCCTGTTCTTTTCAACAAGATAACTAACAGGCTATATCAGTGAAGCCCCGCCACATACTTGGAGAGCGCCTCGATGTCCTGATCCGTCAGCTTCTTGGCCACATCCCGCATCATGCCATTGGGATCGTTGTCGCGGGTCGCCGAACGAAAAGCGGTGAGCTGGGCCTTGATATAGGCGGGATGCTGTCCTGACAGGCTGGGGTACTTCGCTTGCTCGACGCCGGAACCCCGTGGGCCATGACAGGCGGTACAGGCGGCCAGGCCTCGCTCCATGTCTCCCCCCATATAAAGCGCCTTGCCTGCGGCAACTACATCATCGGGCACGGCAACCGGCGTCACCTTCTGGCTGGAGAAATAGGCGGCAAGATCGTCCATATCCTGCTCGGACAACGGCAACGCCATGGGTCCCATGACGGGCGCAACCCGACCAGTTTGGCCAGAAGCTGCAGCCTTCAGTTCAACTAATTGTTTTTTGATATATGATGCGTGCTGACCAGCAATCTTGGGATACATGTCGACTGGGCTGTTGCCGTCCGGTCCATGACAGGCCGCACAGACGGCAGCCTTGGTTTGTCCCGCAGCGGCATCGCCCTTGGCTTGTGCCATCCCAGTTACGCCAACCATCAGAGCAAGTGTAATGACTAGGTTCTTCATGGCGTTCCAACTTTCTCGTTATTAGGCTTCCAGATCCCATGCCGCTGAAGGCATGTTAAAATAAACGCGTTCAAGCGACGCCATTTTACACTATTTCACAAAAAAGTAACTCTATAACCCTCTATCTCTATGGGGAATTTACGTTGGAAACACAAACTCTGAATTTCAATAAGGTGCATTTTGTGACCAGCGCACCCGACATCCGCCACCTGCCAAATGATGGGGGTGTCGAGATTGCGTTTGCCGGTCGTTCCAACGCTGGCAAATCGTCTGCATTGAATACCTTGACCAAGCACAAGAACCTGGCACGTACCAGTAAGACCCCTGGCCGTACTCAGCTGATCAACCTGTTTGAGCTGGAACCGGGCAAACGCCTGGTCGACTTGCCCGGCTATGGATATGCCCAGGTTCCGCTGGAAATGAAGCTCAAGTGGCAAAAGTCACTGGCTGAATACCTGCAACGACGGGAGTCCCTGAAAGGGCTGGTGATCCTGATGGACATCCGCCATCCGCTCAAGGAAACCGACATGAACATGCTGGAATGGAGTTCACACCGTGAACTGCCGGTGATGCTGTTGCTGACCAAGGCGGACAAGTTAAGCCCGGGGCCCCGCAACAACCAGGTGATCAAGGTTCGTCAGGCGGTGGCAGAACTGGGCCCGCAGATCCAGGTTGAAGCATTCTCTTCTCTGACCAATATCGGCGTCGAGAAGCTGGCCCAGACCCTGAGCGGCTGGTACCTGTCCGAAGCAGACAACGCCCAGGTAGACGACGAAGATAATCAGAACGAGGAGTAAACGACTCCTCTCCCTGGCTGCAATTGGCGGAGTTGGACCTCCGCTGATTGAAAGGCTTTCATGATCCCCCCATCTCCGAGCCCTCCCTCCCCGCCTTCGCCACCTCTGAAGAAAAACCTCAAAAAATATATTTAAATCATACTGATAGCATGTTTAGACGCGAAAAGAATTAACTAATCATCAGCCTGATACCGTTTTCATGGATATCGAGTAAAAAATCAGAATTGAAGGCTGTAACAAACGAAACTGAAATTTAATTACACGGTGAGGCAATATAGGGATAAAAATGAGGCCGGTCTTGCCATTGCAAACCGGCCTGAAGAAATGAGTTCAAAAATTTGGGAAAAAGCGAGTTCTCGAGAACAAAGACGATTGGTTTTCCTCAAGAAACGCCTTCATTCTAACAAGGAACGGCAACAATTAAAGCATTTACTCTAAACGTTACTCATAAAAAAACGCCCCGACGATGACTCATCGGGGCTGCTATTCAGCCACATTCAATTACGTGAAATAAAAGGTCTGAAAGATAGAACATCTTACCTCTGTACCCTACGCCGACAACTGTACAGCAAAGCAGCAGAAAGTGAAAGTAATTTATGTAATTTAGTTTCAAGGGTAGGAAAAAGAAAAAATATTCATAATTTTCATGCAGATAAAAAAATCCCCAGTACGAATACCGGGGAGTTATAAAGGTGACTAGCTAGCACTTCCTCAACTATCCAGTTAGTCAGCAGTCCGTTACAGAAGTTCCGCTGCTTTGAGAAAAAACTCAAAAAAATTCTGCGAGTGATGGCAAAGTAAAAGTAACTTATTGTTACGCAATGGTTTTATAAAAATGGCACCTGTTCTGCCACACACCCACCGCAGAACGACCGTTTCACATCACACGTGCCGTGCCGCATCACGAGGGAGCCCTTATCCAGCGATGCAAAATCTCTACATCAGATCTGCCGACCGCCCAATAGAGCGCACTAGCTGGTTCACACGACGCCCAGATTGCGCTGCAACTCTCTCAATACCTGCTTGGTACCGGGCCGGATCCCTCGCCATACGGTAAAAGCCTCCGCAGCCTGTTCGACCAACATGCCCAATCCATCCATGGTATGGCGCGCGCCATGTTGCTTGGCCCAGCCGATGAAGGCTGTGTCCGTTGCGCCATACATCATGTCGTAGATCGCGATGTCCGGGTGGATGAGGGTTGGAGCCAAAGGTGGCAACTCACCTTGCAGACTGGCTGAGGTGGAATTGATGATGAGATCGAACGGCCCCACCAGCTGTTCATAGGATTGAGCCGTGATGCTGCCCAGATCCCTGAATTCCACAGCCAACTGTTCCGCCTTGGCATGGGTACGGTTGACCACAACGATCTCGCCCGGTGCTTCCGCCAGCAGGGGGGCCAGGGCGCCACGAGCTGCGCCACCAGCTCCCAGAAGCAGGATCCTGCTACCGGCAAGGTTCACTCCGTGAGCCTTGAGATCGGCGACCAGCCCGGCGCCGTCGGTATTGTCACCCAGCAGCACGCCATCATCAGTCAGTTTGATGGTGTTGACCGCTCCCGCCCGCTTGGCCCTGGGGCTCAGCCGCTCCACCAGCACGAAGGCTTGCTCCTTGAAAGGTACGGTCACGTTGCACCCCTTCCCTCCTTCGGCGAAGAAGTGGTTCAGAGCGCTGGCAAACTCATCGACGGCCGGTTCTGCCAGACCATACTCCAGCTCTTGCTGGGTCTGCCTGGCAAACAGGGTATGAATGAAGGGAGATTTGCTGTGGCGCACGGGGTGGCCAAAAACCAGATAACGATCCATCAAGGCGTTCCTTTTGAGAGCAATATCCCGATTTAACGGGTTTTCTCATGAAGGAACAAGCCGAATATCGGCCAATAAGAAGGGGCCATCATGGCCCCTCTGGTCACAACCACTCGCGCGGTTTGAGGTAGTCGCTATAGAGCAATGCCTCCGGGCTGCCAGCCTCCGGCTGCCAGTCGTACTCCCAGCGCGCCAGCGGCGGCATCGACATCAGGATGGATTCAGTGCGCCCCCCCGTCTGCAGTCCGAACAGGGTCCCGCGGTCGTAGACCAGATTGAACTCCACGTAGCGGCCACGGCGATAAAGCTGGAACGCCCGTTCCCGCTCCCCATAAGCAAGCTCCTTGCGTCGCTCGACAATCGGCAAGTAGGCCGCCAGGTAACCCTCACCCACTGCACGCATGAAGGCAAAGCAGTCGGCAAAGGGCCAGCGGTTCAGGTCATCGAAGAAAAGCCCACCCACCCCGCGCGTCTCGCCCCGATGCTTGAGGAAGAAGTAACGATCGCACCAGGATTTGAACTCGGGATAAATGTCGGTGCCGAACGGCTGACAGAGCTCATGGGAGACCTGATGCCAATGCCTCACGTCCTCTTCGAACGGATAGAAGGGCGTCAGGTCGAAGCCGCCACCAAACCACCAGATCGGCTCCTCCCCCTCTTTCTCGGCGATGAAGAACCGCACATTCGCATGGCTGGTCGGTACATAGGGATTATGCGGGTGGATCACCAGCGACACCCCCATGGCCTCAAACCTGCGGCCAGCCAGTTCGGGACGATGTGCGGTCGCGGATGCCGGCATGGCATCGCCATAGACATGGGAGAAGTTGACCCCACCTTGCTCGATCACCGCCCCCTGACGCAGCACCCGTGTTCTACCGCCACCACCACCTTCGCGACTCCAGGCATCTTCCACAAAGCGCCCGCATCCATCGGCCTGCTCCAGGCCACGGCAGATATCATCCTGCAATTGCAGCAGGAAGGCTTTTACCTGGGCCACATCCGGTTTGCTCATTTTATCTCCTGTCAGACAGGCATCATGCATGCACTGCCTGCACTTCTCGTATTGTCATGACCTCATCGCACAACCTGCATGAAACAGGGCCGTGCCCAACTCAGGATGGGCGAATGATGGCCCCGGTGCGGGCGTCCTTGATTTCGGACGGGTTGGCTTGCCCCCCGACTTCGCCGGGCAGAATGTAAGCCAGCTGGCTTGCCAGCAGATCGCCAATATCAGCCACCCGGCGAGCGGGCTCCTCACCGGTGAGATTGGCACTGGTGGACACCAGCGGTTTGCCAAATGCCCGGCAAAGCCCTTGCACCTGGGGATGGCCTGTGACCCGCACCGCCAGGGTCTCGAACTGACCGGTCAACCAGGACGGCGTCGTCGCGCGAGCGGGCATGATCCAGGTGAAGGGACCAGGCCAGCTCGCCTGCACGCGAGCAAGCTGCTCATCGCTGAGCTGGCTCAGGTCGATGTAGTCCTGCAATTGCGCCAGATCTGCCGCGATCAGGATCAATCCCTTCTCCACCGGCCGCTGCTTGATGGCCAGCAGCCGCTGCACGGCGGCTTCGGAATCAGGATCACACCCCAGACCAAACACGGCTTCGGTGGCATAGGCGATAACCCCTTCTCCTTGAAGGGCGGCAACCGCTTGTTCAAATTCATTTGGCATAGGCACATGCGACAGCCACGCTGCCGCCTCTCATCACTGGATTGTATGTTGAACCGACATGACGGCATCGGGGCCATCACTGCTGCGATATGGGCTATATCCCTGCTCCTCTTCAGTCATACATTTCGGCTCAGACGCTTGAGTGCATCAGTGAACCGAGCAACCGCAGGGAGCTTGAGATGGCGATCAGGTCAGGATCAGGGCAAGTTGGGCGATGTGCATCGGCTCACAACCTCACGCTGACCAGCAATCCGCCTGCCTGATCATGGGCGGCGAGATTATACCCGCTCAATCTGGTGGGAGCATTTCTTTTGCGGGCAGACCCAGCGCAGGTTTCCCCGCACCTTCTTCTCGATCATGATGCCCCAGCCACACTCGGGACAGGGCATGGGAACCGGCTTGTCATTCACCACATACTTGCAGTGAGGATAGGCGTCACACGAGTAGAACTGTTTGCCATACCGGGACGTGCGGCTCACCAGATGACCTTTACCACACTCCGGGCAGAGGATTTGGGTATCGTCACTCTCCTGAAGGGACTCGATATGCTGACAGGCCGGGTACTGGGTACATCCCACAAACAGACCGTAACGACCCTTCTTGATGGCAAGTGGATGGCCACAATCCGGACAGGACGACCCCTCGAGCACTTTCTCTATGTCGCGGCCAGAGGGGGTGAGGGAGCGAATGTAATCGCAAGCGGGATAGGCTGAACAACCAAGGAAGGGACCGTGCTTGCCCTGGCGGATCACCAGTTCAGCACCACACTGCGGGCACGGCTCGCGCTCGAAGGCATGTTCGTGGGCAGAGAAGAGGTGGTGATCGATCTTTGACATGGGCCGCGCCTTGAAATCCAGATGGCCTGAATTCTACCAGCGCGGCACCGGGCTGTCAGTGGATGACGCCGTCCGACTCGTCAAACACCAGCTCTTCCATCTGCTGGTAGGCGTTTTCGCTGCCTGGTACATTGAACAGCACCATCATGACGACCCACTTCAGATCGTCCAGCTCGATGTCCGGCTTGTCCAGCTCGAGCAACCGTTCGATGCAGATTTCACGGGTTTCGGCATTCAGCACTTGCGCCTGCTCCAGGAACAGTAGGAAACCGCGACATTCAGTACTGAGGCGAACAAGCTCCTGCGGCGCATAGATCCGCATAGAGCCCTGCTGGCTTGCGGTGACATAGACTTCCCGCTCGCTGTCGTGCAGGTTGGCCAGTCGCTCCAGCCAGTTGAGCGCTTTCTCGATCTCGTCCTTGTCGAAACCGGCCCGGCTCAGTTCGTCGGTGAGTTCATCCTGCTCGACCATCACATCTGCATCGCTGTGGATGTAGGTCTCGAAAAGGTACATCAATACATCAAACATGATTCGCCCTCCTCGCTCTGACGTATCCACCGGCTACCGCCATCACTGCACCAACCAGCTCCAGCTCTACCAACCTGCCCAGTACGATATCGACAGGAAGCCGGGCCCGTTCGGCAACGGTATCCACGCTCGTGGTCTCATAATCTACGTTATCCAACAAATCGGCATAAGGCAATTCGCTATTATGCTGCGCCTCGGAAGAACCGTTGGCGGGTCCAGGGGGCAAGACCAGCCTTGGAAACTCTTCCAGGATATCGGCGGCATTCAAGACCAGCTTGGCACCCTGTTGAAGCAGACGGTTGCACCCTGCTGCCTGTGCATTTTGCGGAGCGCCGGGAACGGCAAAGACCTCGCGGCCCTGCTCCAGCGCATAACGGGCCGTGATGAGCGAACCACTCTGTTCTGCCGCTTCCACCACCAGTGTCCCCAGCGACAGGCCACTGATGATACGGTTGCGGCGAGGGAAGTGTTCAGCCAGGGGGCCTTGCTGGGGCGCCAACTCGGAAACAAGCAGACCTTCCTGCTCGAGGATCTGCATCGCCAACCCCTGATGACGCTTGGGGTAGAGACAATCCAGACCGGACCCGAGCACCGCCAGGGTGATTCCGCCCGATGCCAGCGCCTGCTGATGGCAAACGCCATCGATGCCCAACGCGAGGCCGGAGGTGATCGCCAGACCACAGCCCACCAACTCGGCACACAAACGTGTCGCATTGTCTTTGCCGGCATAGGTGGGGTGGCGGGTACCCACCATCGCCAACTGTGGAAGGGAGAGGGATGAGACGTTCCCGCGGCAGTAGAGCAAGAGCGGGGCGCCGGGGATCTCTTTGAGCAGGGCAGGATATGCGGGGTCATCGGGACAGAGGAGGTGATTGCCGGGCTCGGCGGCCCAGCTCAATCCCTGCTCCACGACAGGAAGAGGCCATCTCATCTGCTGAATCTGGGCACTCTGCAGACCAAGAGCTCGCAGGGCGCCATCGTCTGAGTCAAACAGGGTTGTGATGTCACCACCCACATGCGCCAACAGGCGAGCGGCGGTGACCGGGCCTATGCCTGTAACGGCATCCAGCGTCAGCCATAGCGACAACCGCCCCAGTGGCAAGGACACGTCAGAAATTACTGACCTGATAACCAGAGCCGACCAGATCCTGGCTCTGCAGGATAAGACCGTAACTCAATTTGTCGTAGACCTTGAACAGCATGACTCTGGCAACGGCCTCGGCAGGCAGCGATGACTTGCCGGCAGAATAGAACGCCTTGTCATAGACGGATGAATATTCCCGGTATGACACCTTGCCATTCTTGTCCACCATCTCGGCTCCCGGGCGCAGGATCTCGAGCACATCGCCCGGGGCCACCTGATCACGCTCCCCCTTGTTGATGAGTACCACATCAAATTTGCCCCCACCATGTACCTTGCTCGGCAGCTCGATCACATAGCCGGGGGAAATGGAGGGTGCCGCCTTTGGCATGAACACGGCAGAGATGCTCTCCTGCGACGGCAGCGGCATCACCTTGTCGCCCTGATACACCTCACGCCGGTTATGGGTCAGCGTCACTTTGGTGGTGTCGTGGGCAAGGTACTCCTCTGCCCGCACCGTGCCGACAAAAATTGCCTCCTGACCGAGCGACTCGCCGGTATGCTTGTCCTTGTATGCCACCCCCGGGCGATAGAGGCCATAACTCTGGCCCGGGTTCAGGGCTCCTTTCACATAGAGAATGTCGCCCTCCAGCATCCCGACATGCTTGTCATTGTTGCCGAGCACATAGGGCAGGTCCTTGCTCTGCTGATTGTTGGCCAGAATGTGGTCGGTCTGCAGGAAGGGCGCTATCTCACTCAGAGGCAGGGTCGGTATGGGATTGGCCTTGTTTTCATAGCGGTTCTTGGGCGAGAGACGGATGACCTGCTTGCCCCCCTGACTGGCTTTGCCGAGCCGAGGCTCACCATTGACCCAGCTCAGGTGCAGCACGTCACCGGGATAGATCCAGTGGGGATTGGCGATCTGCGGATTGATGTTCCAGAGGCGTGGCCAGAGCCAGGGTTCGGCCAGATACTGGCCCGAGATGTCCCAGAGGGTGTCCCCTTTTTGCACCACATAAGTCTCGGGGTAACCGGATTTGAGCGTCAACTGCTGTGCCATGGCGCCACCGGCCAGGGCTGTCGCCAGGCAGGCGACGACGATTTGCTTCAGATACATAACACTCCCTGTTACTTCTGCACGCAAAGTGTTGCTGTTTTTTGTCGGCGTAAATGACTAGAATTACGTCAATATTGACTGCGTTTATATGAAACTAAAGAAAAAATTATGGCCATTCTAGATGTATTGCGTTTCCCCGATGAGCGTCTGCGCACAGTCGCGGCCCCTGTCGAAGCCTTTACACCCGAGTTACAACACATTGTAGATGATATGTTCGAAACCATGTACGCGGAGGAAGGCATCGGCCTGGCTGCGACCCAGGTCGACATTCATCAGCGCATCATCGTCATCGATGTCTCCGAGAACCGCGAAGAACAGCTGGTGTTGATCAACCCGGAGATCTTGGAGCAGTCCGGCAGCACCGGCATCGAAGAGGGCTGCCTCTCCGTGCCCGGCAACCGTGCTCTGGTTCCGCGCGCCGAGTGGGTCAAGGTCAGGGCGCAAGATCGCCACGGCAACACCTTCGAGCTGGAAGCGGACGATCTGCTCGCCATCTGCATACAACATGAGATGGATCATCTGGTCGGCAAGCTGTTTGTGGATTACTTGTCCCCGCTCAAGCGCCAGCGCATTCGTCAGAAGCTGGAAAAGATGGCCCGTGAAGATCGCAAAGTCCTCTGAGGATCCGCTCCATTGAACAAGCTGAAACTGATTTTTGCCGGTACCCCCGACTTCGCCGCCCGTCATCTGGCGGCGTTGTTGTCTTCCGGCCACGAGGTCGTCGCCGTTTATACCCAGCCGGACAAGCCCGCCGGTCGCGGCCAGAAGCTCACTGCCAGCCCGGTCAAGGAGCTGGCGCTGGCCCACGATCTGCCGGTCTACCAGCCTGCCTCCCTGCGCAATGAAGCGGCGCAGGCCGAACTGGCCGCTCTGGGTGCCGATCTGATGGTCGTCGTGGCTTATGGCCTCATCCTCCCCAAGGCGGTGCTTGATACGCCGCGTCTGGGCTGCATCAACGTGCACGGCTCCCTGCTGCCACGCTGGCGTGGTGCCGCCCCGATTCAACGCTCCATCTGGGCGGGGGATGCCGAAACCGGCGTCACCATCATGCAGATGGACGTGGGGCTGGATACCGGCGCCATGATCCGCAAGGTAACCTGCCCCATCGCCAGTGATGAGACCTCTGCCAGCCTCTATGACAAGCTGGCCGGTCTGGGCCCGCAGGCACTGGTCGATACCCTGGACGCCATGGCTGCCGGCGACACCGCTGCCGAGCCCCAGGACGATGCGCTGGCCAACTACGCCGAGAAGCTCTCCAAGGAAGAGGCCCGCATCGACTGGTCGATGGACGCCGTTGCCATCGAGCGCTGCATCCGAGCCTTCAACCCCTGGCCCATCAGCTGGTTCGACGTCGCCGGACAGACCGTCAAGGTGTGGCAGGCCGAGGTCGTCGCACAGGATCACGGCCAAGCAGCCGGTACCCTGCTCAAGGCCGACAAGCAGGGGATCGAGGTTGCCACCGGTCAGGGGGTGCTGCGCCTGCTGACCCTGCAACCTCCCGGCAAGAAGGCCATGTCCGTTTCGGATCTGCTCAACTCTCGCCGCGATTGGTTTGAACCTGGCACGCAACTGATTTGATCTGGATTGAATTGACACAAGCGGGGCCCTGGCCCCGACTTGTGCATCTAAGGTAACGCTATGAAAACACGCGCACAGGCTGCTCTCGTCATTCAACAGGTGCTGGATCAGGGTCAATCTCTCTCCGCCGTTCTGCCTGCTGCCCAGGAGAAGGTCGCCCCTCGCGATCGCGCCCTCCTGCAAGAACTCTGCTACGGCACCCTGCGCTGGCTGCCCCGCCTCGATGCGGCGGTCAGCGAGATGATGGACAAGCCGCTCAAGAACAAGAGCCGCATCTTCCACTACCTCATTCTGGTCGGCCTTTACCAGCTCATCTATACCCGCATTCCGGCTCACGCCGCCGTGGCCGAGACCGTCAACGCCGTCAAGCTGCTCAAGGGTTCTTCCCTGCGCGGCCTCATCAACGGCGTACTGCGCAACTTCCAGCGCAGCGCCGAAGTGATCCTGCTGCGCATCGACCGCGTCCCCAGCGTCCGCCTCGGCCACCCCGAATGGCTCACCAAGCGCCTGCGTCAGGCCTATCCCGATGACTGGGAGTTCATCATGGAGGCCAACAACCAGCGCCCGCCCATGTGGATCCGCAACAACAGCCAGCGCCAGAGCCGCGAGGCCATGCTGGCCCGCATGAGCGAGGCGGGCATCCCGGCCATGGCCGGTGTGGAAGGGGAAGATTGCATCCTGCTGGAGCACCCCTGCGACGTGACCAAGCTGCCCGGCTTCGAGCAGGGTGACTGCTCGGTGCAGGACGGTGCCGCCCAGCAGGCCGCCGCCCTGCTCGATCCCCAGCCGGGCGAGTGGGTGCTGGACGCCTGCGCCGCCCCCGGCGGCAAAACCGCCCACCTGCTGGAACGCCAGCCGGCCCTTGCCGGCGTGGTTGCCGTCGACGCCGATGACAACCGCCTCAAGCGGGTGCAGGAGAACCTGGATCGCATCGGCCTTCAGGCCCAAGTGATCCACGGTGATGCCAGCACGCCGGAGCTGTGGTGGCCACAGGGGCAGTTCGACCGCATCCTGCTGGATGCCCCCTGCTCCGCCACCGGCGTTATCCGTCGTCACCCCGACATCAAGTGGTTGCGCCGGGATCAGGACATCCGCGAGCTGGCCGAGCTGCAACGCCGCATTCTCGATGCCCTCTGGGGCAAGCTGAAGCAGGGCGGCACCCTACTCTACGCCACCTGCTCCGTGTTGCCGGAAGAGAACCGGGAGCAGATCCGCGCCTTCCTGGCCGATACCCCGGATGCCCGCCTGGTGCCGTTGCATGCAGAAGACACCCCGGCCTGTCCGGGTCGCCAGTTCCTGCCCGGCGAGGCGGAGATGGACGGCTTCTACTATGCCAAGCTCATCAAGCTGTAGGCCAAACCGGCGGATGGCAGGCCCGGTGACGGGCCGCCTCATTACGAAGCAACAACCTTGAGTAAGATGGCCTTATGAAAATCATCATTCTGGGCGCAGGTCAGGTGGGTGGCACCCTGGCCGAGAATCTCGCCGGCGAGAACAACGACATCACCATCGTCGACACCGATAGCGAGCGCCTGCGCGAACTGCAGGACAAATTCGACCTGCGGGTGGTGAACGGCCACGGCGCCCATCCCAGGGTGCTGCGCGAAGCCGGCGCCCAGGATGCCGACATGCTGGTCGCCGTCACCAACAGTGACGAGACCAACATGGTCGCCTGCCAGGTCGCCTACTCCCTGTTCAACACCCCGAACAAGGTGGCGCGCATTCGGTCTCCCGCCTATCTGGTGGAGCGGGATCGCCTGTTCCTGCCCGAATCCGTCCCCGTGGATCACCTGATCGCCCCCGAGCAGTTGGTGACTGACTACGTGCGTCGCCTGATCGAGTATCCGGGGGCGTTGCAGGTGGTGGATTTTGCCGACGGCAAGGTGGGCCTGGTGGCGGTCAAGGCCTATTACGGCGGCCCCCTGGTGGGCAATGCGCTCTCCACTCTGCGAGAACACATGCCCAACATCGAAACCCGGGTCGCCGCCATCTTCCGCCAGGGGCGCTCCATCCGCCCCCAGGGCACCACCATCATCGAAGCCGATGACGAGGTGTTCTTCGTGGCCGCGGCGGGCCATATCCGCGCCGTGATGTCGGAGCTGCAACGCCTCGAGAGCCCCTACCGGCGCATCATGATCGTCGGCGGCGGCAATATCGGCGCCGGCCTCGCCCGCCAGCTAGAGAAGCGCTACAGCGTCAAGCTCATCGAGCGCAACCAGAAGCGGGCGGAGCAGCTCTCCGAGCATCTGGAACACACCATCGTCTTCTGCGGCGATGCGGCGGATCAGGAGCTGCTGGCGGAGGAGCACATCGACCAGATCGACGTCTTCATCGCGGTGACCAACGAGGATGAGGCCAACATCATGTCGGCCCTGCTCGCCAAGAAGATGGGGGCCAAGAAGACCATGGTGCTGATCCAGCGCGGCGCCTACGTGGACCTGGTACAGGGCGGCTCCATCGACATCGCCATTTCCCCCCAGCAGGCCACCATCTCTGCCCTGCTGACCCATGTGCGCCGCGCCGACATCGCCAACGTCTACAGCCTGCGCCGCGGGGCGGCCGAAGCCATCGAGGCGATCGCCCACGGGGACGAGAACACCTCCAAGGTGGTGGGCAAGACGGTGGGCGAGCTGAAGCTGCCCCCGGGCACCACCATAGGCGCAGTGGTGCGCGGTGATGAGGTGCTGATCGCCCACGATCGCACCCAGATACAGCAGGATGACCACGTGGTGATGTTCCTGGTGGACAAGAAGTACATCCCGGAAGTGGAGCGTCTGTTCCAGCCCAGTCCCTTCTTCCTGTAAGCCGGCCATGTCTCTGGCAACGGTATCCGGACCCGGCCCCTTTTCTCAGGAAAGGTCCGGGTCTTTTTTCAATCAACGACCAGGTTATCTTGCATGATCAAGCTGCATCCCATCGTCTTCACGCTCGGGCTGGTGCTCTCCAAGCTGGCGCTCTTCATGTGGCTGCCCACCCTGCTGGCCCTGCTGACCGGTTCAGAAGGTTTCGTCGAATTTCTCAAGTCGGTCTTGATCACCCATGGTGCCGCCCTGCTCTGCCTCCATTACGGTCGCAAGGCAGAGTTTCACCTCGGCGTGCGGGAGATGTTCCTGCTCACCACCTCGGTCTGGGTGGTCGCCTGCGTCTTCGGGGCCCTGCCCTTCGTCTTCATCACCCATATCGACTTTGCCGACGCCTACTTCGAGACCATGTCGGGGGTCACCACCACGGGATCCACCGTGCTGTCGGGGCTGGACGGCATGGCCCACAGCATCCTGCTGTGGCGATCCATCCTGCAGTGGCTGGGCGGGGTCGGCTTCATCGTGATGGCGGTGGCGGTGCTGCCCTACCTCAACGTCGGTGGCATGAAGCTGTTCCAGACCGAGAGCTCCGATTGGTCCGACAAGAGCGCCCCCCGCGCCAAAACGGTGGCCAACAACATAGTGCTGGTCTATCTGGTACTCTCCATGCTCTGCTTCCTCGCCTACTGGGTGAGTGGCATGAACCTGTTCGAAGCGGTCAACCACGCCATGACGACCCTCAGCACCGGCGGCTACTCCACCTCCGATCAATCCATGTCCCACTTCTCCCACGCGGCGCACTGGATAGGCACCCTCTTCATGTTCCTCGGTGGCCTGCCCTTCCTGCTCTATGTGCAGGCTCTCTCCCGCCGTGACAACAGCCTGTTCAAGGATGCCCAGGTGCAGGGCTTCTTCTGGCTGATCGTCTGGGTGACCCTGGTCGTCACCTTCTATCTCTGGGTGAGAGACATCTACGGCTTCATGGATGCCTTGCGCATCAGCAGCTTCAATATCGTCTCCGTGCTTACCACCACGGGTTTCGGACTCGGCGACTTCGGCACCTGGGGCCCGCTCACCACCATTATCTTCATCATCCTGCTGGCACTCGGCGCCTGCTCCGGCTCCACCTCGGGCGGGCTCAAGATCTTTCGGGTCCAGGTGGCCTTCGCCCTGTTCAAGAAACAGATGCGCCAGCTGATGCACCCCTCCGCCGTGTTTCCCCAGAAGTACAACGGCCGTCCGGTCAACGACGCCATCATCCGCTCCCTGATCTCCTTCGTGCTGGTCTACTTCGCCATCATCCTGCTCATCGCCGCCCTGCTCGCCGCCATCGGGCTGGACCCCCTGACCGCCATCTCGGGCTCCATCACCGCCGTGGCCAACGTGGGCCCGGGCATGGGGCCTGTCATCGGTCCCAGCACCAACTTCGCCAGCCTGCCGGATACGGCCAAGTGGATACTGTCGTTCGGCATGCTGCTGGGACGCCTCGAGATCCTGACGGTGGCGGTGCTCTTCTTCCCCTCCTTCTGGAAGCAGTAAGCAGCCGTCCAGGCTGTTGCATGAAACGAAAAGGGCAGCCAATGGCTGCCCTTTTCGTTGTCCCGGCGAATGACGACTCCCCTCAGTCCGCCGACTCCTCCCGCTCCAACGCCCTGTCCACCAGCGCGTCCGGCAAGGGCTTGGTCACCTCGACCCCCAGCTCGCGAAAGCGCTCGGCCTGGGCGATCAGGTTGCCACGACCGTTGACCAGCCGGCCCATCGCCTTGTCGTAGCTCTCCTGCGCCTTGTGCAGGCTGCCACCCAGCTGCTGCATCTCCTCCACGAACAGCCGCAGCTTCTCGTAGAGGCGGCCGGCCCGCTCCGCTATCTGGCGCGAGTTCTGGTTCTGCCGCTCGTAGCGCCACAGGTTCTCTATGGTGCGCAGCGCCACCATCAGGTTGGTGGGGCTCACCAGCAGGATGTTGTGTTCCAGCCCGTAGCGCACCAGGGAAGGGTCCGCTTCCAGGGCAGCGAGGAAGGCAGGCTCCACCGCCACGAACATCAGCACATAGTCCAGGGTGCGCACCCCGGGCAACTGCTGGTAATCCTTGCGGCCCAGCTCGCGGATATGGTTGCGCACCGAGGCGACGTGCTCCTTGAGCGCCACCGCCTTCTCCAGATCATCAGCGGCGTTGT
Organism: Aeromonas sp. QDB25; assembly: GCF_027707725.1. Classification (NCBI taxonomy): domain Bacteria; kingdom Pseudomonadati; phylum Pseudomonadota; class Gammaproteobacteria; order Aeromonadales; family Aeromonadaceae; genus Aeromonas; species Aeromonas sp. QDB25. The sequence continues at coordinate 18,432 of NZ_JAPCIZ010000013.1, forward strand.
ACCAGCGCTCATAGGCTGTCAGCGACACCTTGGCGTCGATGATGATGTCTTTGTCCTGGGGCAAGTGGACGATGACGTCGGGCTGGTAGCGCTTGCCCTTGTCCACCTCGATGTTGACCTGGGTGTGGTACTCGTGGCCTTCGCGCAGGCCGCACTCGGAGAGGATCCGCGCCAGCACCACCTCCCCCCAGTTGCCCTGCTGCTTGCTGTCGCCCTTGAGGGCCCGGGTCAGTGCCGCCGCCTCTTCGGTCATGCGGGCGTTGAGCTCGGCAAGGCGCTCCAGCTCGAACTTGAGGTTGTGGCGCTGGGCCGTCTCCTGGGCGTGGGTCTCTCCCACCTGGCGGCGAAAGCCCTCGAGCTGCTCCTTGAGTGGAGTCAGCAGGAGATCCATGCTGTTCTGATTCAGTTCGCGGAAGTTGCCGGCATTTTGTTCAAAGATACGATTGGCGAGGTTCTCGAACTGCTGACTGAGGCGCTGCTCAGCCTCTTGTTGCAGTTGCAGCTTCTCGGCGCTGGCGATGCGTTCGCTGCGCAGGGTCGCCTCGGCTTCCTTGAGACGGGCGGTGAGCTTGAGCAGCAGGGTCTGCTGCTGATCCAGCTTCTGCTGAGCCAGCATCTTCTCGTCCTGCAGCGCGTCCCAGCGATCCTGCAACCCCTGATAACGCTCCTCCAGCAGCAGCGCCTCTTCACGGCCGCTGCGTCGCCCCCACCACCAGCCGAACAGCAGCGCCAGCCCGCCAGCCAGCATGGCAGGCCACCAGGTCAGCAGAGGGGTCATCGGCGCCCCCGCTGGCGCAGGAAGAGTTCGAGATAGCGGTTGAGCAGCAACCAGATCAGCACATAGAGCAGATAGGCCGCCAGCACCACCCACTTGTGGCTGTTGACCCCGGTATCCAGTTCACTGAACTCGATACCCTTGAGATGGCAGTAGGCCCACATCAGCAGGGGGAAGACATAGAGCAGAGAAGCACGCCACAGAAATAGCCACATGAGTTCATTCAATCCCGCAAAAAGACCCGCCTAGCTTACACAAGGGCAACCCGGCTTGCGATCCTGCCCGCCGCTATTCTCTGGCTTGCCGGCCTAAAACTGGATAAAATTAACCCCTAATAGGTATAGGGGTGGGCATGACGCATTTTTTCTGTCGCTGGCTGGCACACGCATGGGGGAGCCCCCGCAGACCCGAGGTGGTCTGCCATGAGGCACGCCCGCCCTGGGCCATCGACGAGTCCCAGTTCCTCACCCTCTGCACCCGTTGTGGCGACTGCTTCAAGGCGTGTCCCAACGGCCTCATCAAGCCCGCCGATCGCCCCGAATATGACGGCAGCCCCATCGCCGGTACCCCAGTGCTGGATCTCGCCTGTGGCCAGTGCAGCTATTGCGGCAGCTGCGCCAGAGCCTGCCCCACGGGCGCACTGGATCTCTGCCTCGGCCGCCAGGTGCAGACCCGGGTCAGGATAGAGGCGAGCTGCCAGGCCCGTCAGGGCTACTACTGTCTGCTGTGCGAAGATGCCTGCCCCCAGCAGGCGATCAAGGTCGGCAGCGAGGGAGTAACCGTCAACATGGCCGCCTGCGATGGCTGCGGCGCCTGCGGCCTTGCCTGTCTGCACGGAGCCATCACCCTTGTGCCCCAGCTCTGACCGCCAGCAATGACAGAGGGGCCCGCAGGCCCCTCTGTCATTCACCGTGGCATCATGCCATGGTCAGGATATTATCCTGCTCTATGCCGAGAAGGTGGCACAGACGAGTGGGATCCCGCACCGCATCCGCCAAAGTGTACTCCCCCAGTACCTCGAGGAAGGCGTGCATGGCGCGGCGTAGAATGCCCTGGATGCGGCAGCCCCCGGAGAGACGGCAGTTTTCGCGCTTGCAGTCCACCGGGCAGAGCACGTGCTCCATGTCCATCACCACATCGCGCAGGTTGATGGAGACGGCGGCACGGCCGAGGCGGATGCCCCCATGCTTGCCACGCACCGTCTCGATGTAACCCTTGATGCCGAGCTGATGCACTATCTTGACCACGTGATTGCGGGAGATGGCGAAGGTGTCGGCCACTTCCGTGATGGTCGACAGGCGATCACCGGGCTGGATGGCCAGGAAGGTCAGGGTACGCAGGGCGTAGTCGGTAAATCGTGTCAGTTGCATGGTCGCACTTGCCTCTTACTACAAGCCAGAAATCAGGACGACAGCCGGTGGCCAAAGAGGGGGTCTGCACATGCGTGTGCACGGGATGGGCTTCTTCGACCGAGTCGTGAAGTCACAAGGGTAAGAGCAGCCCGGGCGGGTGTCGACGAAGATGTACATAAATCGACACTTTCTTTGATTGATCGCAAACTTGCCGCCTCAGCGAGGGGTTTTGGCGGTTTCCGTCGACAAAACCCCACCTCCTCTGCCATCGCCGGAGCCGTTGTCCGGCGAGTTCAGTGGGGCTGTTTCAGCCAGTTGCGCAGCGCCTGGGAGGGGATGGAGCTCTCGGAGGCCACCGCGAAGGCGCCCCAGTCCACGGCGCACTGCAACGCATCGGCCATGGCCATGCCCCGCGCAAGACCGTGGATGAGGCCGCCCGCGAAGGCATCCCCCGCCCCCGTGGTATCCACCACGGAGACCGGTCGCGCCGCCACCCTGACCTGCTCCTCCCCGTGAATGGCCACGGCGCCCACCTTGCCCTCGGTCAGCACCAGCCATTCAAGCTGCTCCCCCGCGAGCTGGCGGGCATGCTGCCAGGGGTCGCTCACCTCGCCGAGATCGGAGCGGGAGGCCACCAGCACGTGGCAGGGGCGGCGGGCCTGCCCCCCCTTGGGATACTGGGCCACCACGAAACTCTTGGCGAGCATCTGGCGCATGTAGCCCACGATGGCGGTGCCCGGATAGTTCACATAGAGGCAGTCCACCCCTTCGGTCGGCAGATCCCCCGGCAGATCCGGACGACGTGGGCGCCTGAGAATGGTGCGCTCACCGGTGGCGTCCACCAGCACCAGCAGCTCGCCGGTCTCGCCGCCAAAGCGTTCCACATGGCTGCAATCCAGGCCGTATGAGGCCGCCTGCTCCAGCAGCCAGTCACCGGTGTCGTCCAGCCCGACCCGGGAGGCGATGATCACCTCGTGCCCCGCCCACACCAGTCCGATGCCGGTATTGGCGGCGCCGCCGCCGAGCCTGCGCCCCTGATCCACGTATTGCAGCCGCGCCCCCGCCACCAGGGGTTCGGCCAGGGAGAGCACATGATCACAGTTGAGATTGGCGAGCAGCAGGATGCGGGACATGGAAACCTCGGCGGGAGGAGGCCGGCCCCCCGGGGTGCCGGCACAGAAACGGAAGCGGGATCAGTAGACGGGCAGCTCCACCCCTGACAACAGCTCGTCGATGCGCGCCTGGGTCGGCTGCTGCATCACGTTCTGGATCATCTCCTTGGTGAGATGGGGGGAGAAGGAGCTGATGAAGTCATACATGTAGTTCTGCAAGAGGATGCTCTTGCTGAAGCAGATCTGGGCCGGGCAGGGCTCGAACAGGTGCTCCAGATTGATGGCCACGAGGCCGGGGGCATCGCTATCGTTGGCCACCAGGGAGGAGATGATGCCGATGCCAAAGCCCAGCTCCACGTAGCGCTTGATGACGCCGGCATCCATCACCGTCATGTAGTAGTTGGGAGTGAGGCCAGCCGCCTGGAACACCTTGTCCTGCACCTGACGCCCGGTGGCGCCGCTCTCGTAGCTCAGGATGGGATACTGGCAGAGCTGCTCCAGGGTCGGCTTCTTCACCTTGGCCAGGGGGTGCTCCTGGGGCACCACCAGGGAGAGGGTCCAGAGGTAGGCGGGCAGCGCGATCAGCTCCTTGTCGAAGCCTATCTCGTGGGCCACGATGGAAAAATCCGAGTATCCCTTGCTGATCTGCTCCTTGGTGGCGGACATCACAGGATGCAGGTGGAATGAGATCTTGGGGTACTTTTTGGTGAAGTAGGTGACGCTTTTCGGCAGCAGGTAGCGGGCGATGGTGTGGGTGGTGTGGATGTTGAGGGTGCCCACGGTCGGATCCAGGTATTCCCGGGAGATGGCCTTGATCTTGCTCTCGATATTGAGCATGGCCTCGGCACACTTGATGATCTCCTCCCCCACCGGGGTGATCCGGTGCAGGTGCTTGCCGCGGCGCTCGAAGATGCGCACCCCCAGCTCGCTCTCCAGCAAGCCGATCTGCTTGCTCACCCCAGGCTGGCTGGTATAGAGCGCATCGGAGGCAACGGAGACGTTGAGATTGTGGTCCCGCACCGCGATCAGATACTTCAACTGCTGTAGTTTCAAGGTTGCCCCCTCACAGACTGACGCGGCGCTCGTCGATGGACTAGGCCGCCAAAAATGGCGGCCAGTGTATCATCCGGACTGGGCATATCGCCGCTTGATCCTTCATTTTGCTACAAAATCTAGCATCAGCGCGGTGGATATGACAAACGGGGTTCAGCGCACGTCGGCCCCGATCGGCAGGATGCCGAGGAACTGCAGCAGCCACTGCATCATGGTGGCGGAATCCACCTCCCCTTCCAGGGAAGAGAGACTGCTCTGGTAATGCGCATCGGGCAGCCTGTCCCGTCGCCGCTCGATCAGGGCCCGGTTGTACGCCACCGAGAATTCAGGGTGCCCCTGGATGGCGACGATGTGATCCCCCTGCAGGAACATGAAGTTGGGGCAGAAGTCGTTGCCCGCGAGCAGGGTCGCCCCCGGCGGAAGCTGCTCCACCTGATCCTGGTGGCTTGCCAGGATGCGGATGGTGTCCAGACCCGGCGCCATCCAGGGTTTTGTCGTCTGCATGGCATGGACCGACACCCCCAGCCCCCACCCCTTGGTGGACTTCATTACCTCCCCTCCCAGCGCCTGGGCGATCACCTGATGGCCGAAGCAGACCCCGGCCAGCTTGACGTTGGCATCGTGGGCCCGGCGGATCCAGTCGCGCAGCGCCAGGATCCAGGGGATGTCGCTGTAGGCATCGTGGCGCGAGCCGGTGATGAGCCAGGCATCGCATTCGGTCAGATCCGGGGGCAGATCGCCGTCGAGGGCGGACCAGACCCGAAATTCCAGCTCGGGGGCCAACGCCCGGAAACCCTTGATAAACATCTCGGAGTAAACGGGACCAAAATCCCCCACCAAATCGGGGTCCAGCCGGTCACAATCGAGAATACCCAGTCGCATCTGTTACTCCTTGACAGAAGCGCCCCCGCAGACCGGCGGCCTGCGGGGGCAAGAGATTAAAGCCATGGCAGCAAGCCGGTGGCTCACTTCATGGTCGGCATGGAGAACTCGGCGCCGGCGCGCAGGCTCTGGGGCCAGCGGGCGGTCACCGTCTTCATCCGGGTGTAGAAGCGCACCCCATCCGGCCCGTGCATGTTGAGCGGCCCGAAGATGGACCGTTTCCAGCCACCGAAGCTGTGAAACGCCATGGGCACCGGAATGGGAACGTTCACCCCTACCATACCGACCTGAACCCGCGTGGTGAAGTCCCTTGCGGTATCTCCGTCACCGGTGAAGATGGCGGTGCCGTTGCCGTACTCGTGTTCGTTGATGAGGCGCAGGGCCGTCTCGTAGTCCGGGGCCCGCACGATGGCGAGCACGGGGCCGAAGATCTCCTCCCGGTAGATGCGCATCTCGGGGCCGACCCGATCGAACAGGCTGCCCCCGATGAAGTAGCCCTCGCCATGGCTCAGGCCCCGGCCATCCACCACCAGCTCGGCCCCCTCGGCCACTCCCTGATCCACGTAGCCGCGCACCTTGGCCAGGTGTTCCCGGCTGATGAGGGGCCCCATCTCGTTCTCCGGACTCTGACCGAGGCCGGGGCCGACCCGCAGGGCCGCCACCAGGGGCGAGAGCTTCGCCACCAGGGCATCGGCGGTCTCGTCACCCACCACCACGGCCACCGAGATCGCCATGCAACGCTCGCCCGCCGCGCCATAGGCGGCCCCCATCAGGGCGGAAACTGCCTGATCCAGATTGGCATCCGGCATGACCACCATGTGGTTCTTGGCGCCGCCCAGGGCCTGCACCCGCTTGCCGTGGGCCGAAGCGGTGGCATAGATGTACTGGGCGATGGGGGTGGAGCCGACAAACGACACGGCACCGACCCTCGGGTCGGTCAGCAGCACGTCCACCACCTCCTTGTCGCCGTTGACCACGTTGAGCACCCCGTCCGGCAGGCCCGCCTGCTTGAGCAGTTCGGCCATGCGCAGAGAGAGGGACGGATCCTTCTCCGAGGGCTTGAGGATAAAGGTGTTGCCGCAGGCCAGGGCCACCGGGAACATCCAGAGCGGCACCATGGCAGGGAAGTTGAACGGGGTGATGCCGGCGCAGACCCCCACCGGCTGCATCATGGAGTGACTGTCCACCCCGCGGCCCACGTTGAGGGAGTGCTCCCCCTTGAGCAGGTGGGGAATGCCGCAGGCAAACTCCACCACCTCCAGCCCCCGAGTCAGCTCCCCCTGGGCGTCGGAGAAGACCTTGCCGTGCTCGCGGCTGATGAGCTGGGCCAGCTCGTCCCTGTGCTGCTCCATCAGCTCCTTGAAGCGAAACAGCACCCGGGCCCGCACCAGCGGCGGGGTCTGGGACCACTCCCCAAAGGCGCGCTCGGCGCAGGCAATCGCCTCGGCACACTCGTCGGCCGTGCTGAGAACGACGGAGCCCTGCTGCTGGCCGGTGGCCGGATTGAAGATGGCACCGAAACGCTCGCTGCGACTCTCGGTCGTCTCGCCGTCGATGAAGTTGTCGATCCTGTAACTCATAAATCCTCCGTGATGGGTCATCCGTCCTCCCCTCGCCGCGCCGGGGCAGCACAGGGGGATGACGCCCGGGACGAGCGCCATCCTGTGTGATGTGGGGGTCAGTCCTGGGCCTGCAGGGCGTCCTGCAGCAGGGTGAAGAGATCGTCGATCTGGCTGCGCTCGATGATGAGGGGAGGCGACAGGGCGATGATGTCGCCGGTCACCCGGATAAGCGCCCCCTTCTCGAAACAGCGCACGAACACCTCGTAGGCCCGCTTGCCCGGTGCATCCGGCATGGATTCGAGTTCGATGCCCGCCACCAGGCCGTAGTTGCGCACGTCCTTCACGTGCTTGCAGCCCTTGAGGGAATGGGCCGCCTCCTCCCAGTAGCCCGCCAGCTCGGCAGCCCGGGTCAGCAGATTTTCGCTCCGGTAGATCTCGAGGGTCGCCAGACCCGCCGCCGCGGCCACCGGGTGGCCGGAGTAGGTGTAGCCGTGAAACAGCTCGATGGCCCCCTTGCCCGCCGCCATCATGTCGTCATAGATATGGTTTTGCACCAGCACGGCCCCCATGGGGATGGCGCCGTTGGTGAGCCCCTTGGCGCAGGTGATCATGTCGGGGATGACGTCGAACTCCTGGGCGGCGAAGGGGGAGCCGAGGCGGCCGAAACCGGTGATCACCTCGTCAAAAATCAGCAGGATGCCGTGTTTGGTACAGATCTCCCGCAGCCGCTTGAGATAGCCCTTGGGGGGCATGATGACCCCGGTGCTGCCGGCGATGGGCTCGACGATGACCGCCGCGATGTTGCTGGCGTCGTGCAGGAAGACAATCTTCTCCAGTTCATCGGCCAGGGTGAGGTCTTCTGCTGGCAATCCCTTGGTGAACGCATTTTTCCCTATGTTGAGGGTGTGGGGCAGATGATCCACCCCGGTCAGCAGGGAGCCGAACCACTTGCGGTTGCCGGGAATGCCCCCCACCGAGATGCCGCCAAAACCCACCCCGTGGTAGCCGCGCTCGCGGCCGATGAGCCGGGTACGGGTCCCCTGACCGCGGGCCCGCTGCCAGGCCAGCGCAATCTTGAGCGCGGTGTCCACGGACTCCGATCCGGAGTTGGTATAGAAGACGTGACCGAATCCCTTGGGGGCGATCTCCACCAGCTGGTTGGCCAGCTCGAACGGCAGGGGGTGGCCCATCTGGAAGGTGGGGGCAAAATCGAGGTGGGAGATCTGCTGGGAGACCGCCTCGGCGATCTCGCGCCGACCATGGCCTGCGTTGCAACACCAGAGTCCGGCAGTGCCATCCAGTATCTTGCGGCCATCCTCTGAGTGATAATACATCCCCTCTGCCGACTTCAGGATGCGCGGCGCCGCCTTGAACTGCTGGTTGGCGGTGAACGGCATCCAGAATGCGGACATGTCGGGGGTATTGATGTCGCTGACAGGTTTCATGGTCACCTCATCCTTAAGGCGTTTAGTAACACCCGGCTCATGCCTATTAAATTAAACACCTGAATCCATAAAAAAGGGCTTTTATCGCCCGGCTTGGTGTCACCCCTCAGGGGTGGTATAAGATATTTAACACAATTTTAATAATAGTAAACAGTCAAGGAGTGTCTATCGATGGATATCGGTCACCGCCTCAAGGCGGTTCGCACCAAGGCGGCCCTCTCCCAGCGCGAGCTGGCAAAACGCTCCGGTGTGACCAACGGCTTTATCTCCCAGATCGAGAAAAATCAGGTGAGCCCCTCGGTGGCCTCCCTGCGCAAGGTGCTGGAAGGCATCCCCATGTCATTGGCCAGCTTCTTCACCGACGAGACGGAGATGGATTCCGAGGTGATCTTCCGTGCGGACGACATGCCGGATCTCGGCACCCACCCCATCAGCTACCGTCTGGTGGGTCACAGCCGCGCCAACCGCGCCATCGGCATGATGCAGGAGATACTGCCCCCGGGCGCCGACACCGGTGACGACATGCTGAGTCACGAAGGGGAAGAGTGCGGCATCGTCATCCGAGGTCAGGTGGAAGTCACCGTGGGCGAGCAGGTTCACCTGCTGGCACCGGGGGATGGCTACTACTTCGACAGCCGCACTCCCCACCGTTTTCGCAACGTGGGGGATCAGGAGTGCGTGCTGATCTCGGCCAACACGCCCGCCAGCTTCTGACGGGCCTTCTCCCGTAACAGCCCGCCGGGATCCCCCCTGCCCAGCCCAGGGGTCAGGCCAGCGACACGGGCTCCCGCCCCGCCGCGCGACCCCAGACACCACAGGCCAGGGCGCCCGGTTTGCCCCGCCGTTGGCCCGGGTTGTTCGGGGTCAGTGTTTAATGAATTGTTACAAGATGGATTTACAAGCGGTGGGATGTTTAGCATATTGATACGCGGAGACTGACTTTCTGCCGGTTCAAGGAGTGAACATGAGTGACCTGACCCTGGCCCAGTGGCAACACAAGGCCGCCCATCTGACCCTGCCCTCGCAAGCCTTTATCGACGGCACCTACCGGGATGCCGTCAACGGCGCCACCTTCGATTGCATCAACCCGGCCAACGGCCAACTGTTGACCAGGGTCGCCTCCTGCGACGCCGCCGATGCCGAGCTGGCGGTCAAGGCGGCCCGTGCTGCCTTCGACGACAAGCGCTGGTGCGGCCTCTCTCCCAAGCAGCGCAAGCTCATCATGCAGCGCTTCGCCGAGCTGATGCGCCTGAACCTGGTGGAGCTGGCACTGCTGGAGTCGCTGGATATGGGCAAGCCCATCGGCGACGCCATGGGGTATGACGCCCCCGCCGCCGCGAACTGCATCGCCTGGAACGCCGAGGCGATAGACAAGATCTACGATCAGGTCGCCCCGGTGGAAGAGTCCGCCCTGGCCCTGGTGACCCGCGAGCCCCTCGGTGTCGTGGCCGCCATCGTGCCCTGGAACTTCCCCCTGGTGATGGCCTGCTGGAAGCTGGGCCCGGCGCTCGCCACCGGCAACTCGGTGATCCTCAAACCCTCCGAGAAATCCCCCCTCACCGCCCTGCGCATCGCGGGTCTGGCGAAGGAGGCGGGCATCCCCGACGGCGTGTTCAACGTGCTGCCGGGCTTTGGTCACACCGTGGGCGAGGCGCTGGCCATGCACATGGACGTCGACTGCATCACCTTCACCGGCTCCACCAAGATCGGCAAGCACCTGGTGCAGTGCTCCGGCAAGTCCAACCTCAAGCGCGCCTTCATGGAGTGCGGCGGCAAGAGCCCCAACATTGTGCTGGCGGATGCACCGGATCTGGATGCCGCCGCCAGAAGCGCCGTCGGCGCCATCTTCTACAACCAGGGGGAAGTGTGCACCGCCGCCTCCCGCCTGCTGGTGCAAAACAGCATCAAGCCCCAGTTCATGGAGCGGCTGCTGGCCCACGCCCGCGAATGGATCTCGGCCAACCCGCTCGACCCCACCACCCGCATCGGCGCCATGGTGGACCACATCCAGATGGAGCAGGTCCTCAACTACATCGCCATCGGCCAGCAGGAGGGCGCCAAGCTGCTGCTGGGAGGCAAGCGCACCCAGCCCGAGGAGGGCGGCTACTACATCGAACCCACCATCTTTGACAACGTGACCCCGACGATGCGCATCTTCCGCGAGGAGATCTTCGGCCCCGTGCTGGCGGTGACCGGCTTCGACACCCTGGAAGAGGCCATCGCCCTTGGCAACGACACCGACTACGGCCTGGCGGCCGCTATCTGGACGGCGGATCTCAACCAGGCGGTGAAGGGGTCACGCGCCCTGCGCGCCGGCACCGTCTTCGTCAACAACTGGGATGGCGGCGACATGACCATGCCGTTTGGCGGCTTCAAGCAGTCCGGCAACGGGCGCGACAAGTCCCTGCACGCCCTGGAGAAGTACACCGAGCTGAAAAGCACCTGGATCCAGCTCGAATAACGTCATAAATGACGCTTATCAACAAAACAGGGGGGAGAAATCCCCCTTTCTCATTTTTACTCTTTTATCCCCTCGCTCAATCGATATAATCGTCAAATAGCAAGCCATTAAATTTAAAGATAAAAATGCTGTTTTTTCTGGGAAGTGTACTGTTTCTGGTGGTGGGACTGCCGCTGTTGTTCTTCGTGCTGGGTCAGGGGGAAGCCTATGTCACCTGGGGCCCCTGGATCTCCGCCATCGCCCTCATGCTGTGGCTGCTGATGGACGTGGAGAAGATCCGCCGCGGGGGCGGTCGCTGAAGTCGCTCCTGCTGTTAAAATCCCGTCAGACCCATTTATTGTCTTCTTTCCCTGCAAAAGGATCGCTACACTGACTTTTTGCGATGTTTCCCGACATCCGCACTCCAGTGAAGGTTATCCGCATGCAACAACAGATCCAGCGCCAGGGCGTCCTCTATGCCCTCGGCGCCTACACCCTTTGGGGCCTGGCACCCATCTACTTCAAGTCCCTCTCCGCCGTGCCGGCCGCCGAGATCCTGACCCACCGCATGATCTGGTCCTGTGCCCTGCTGATGGTGCTGGTGCTGCTCGGACGCCAGTGGCACAAGGTGCAGACGGTGCTGCGCCAGCCCAAGGTGCTGCTCACCCTGGCCTTCACCTCCGTCACCGTCGGCGGCAACTGGCTGCTGTTCATCTGGGCCATCAACAACGGCCACATGCTGGATGCGAGCCTGGGCTACTACATCAACCCCCTGTTCAACGTGCTGCTCGGCATGGTGTTTCTGAGCGAGAAGCTGCGCCGCCTGCAGTGGTGGGCGGTGGGGCTCGCCTTTGTCGGTGTCGCCGTACAGCTCATCGCCTTCGGCTCCCTGCCCTGGATAGCCCTGGTGCTGGCCTCGAGCTTCGCCATCTACGGCCTCATTCGCAAGAAGCTGGCCCTGGACGCCCTCACCGGCCTGCTCATCGAGACCCTGATCATGCTGCCGCCTGCCGCCTTCTATCTGTGGGGCATCGCCGACAGCCCCACCAGCCACCTCACCCAGAATGACTGGCACCTGAACCTGCTGCTCATCGCCGCGGGCGCCGTCACCACGGCCCCCCTCCTCTGCTTCACCGCAGCGGCCACCCGGCTCAAGCTCTCCACCCTGGGCTTCTTCCAGTACATAGGCCCCAGCCTGATGTTCATCCTGGCGGTGACCCTGTATGGCGAGGCGCTGGCGCTGGACAAGATGATCACCTTCGGCTGCATCTGGAGCGCCCTGGTGCTGTTCAGCCTGGATGGCCTGCGCAGCGGCAAGCGGCGCCAGGAGGCCGGCTGAGGCGCCGGCGCAATAATCTACAAGCCACAGGGCCGCTTTCGGGGTATCAATAGGGGATGAACGCACCCCAATCCCGCATCCACTACTGGCAATCCCGGCTGCTGCCGGGGGTTGAACTCTCCCACTCCCACCACAGGGAGTTCAGCTATGGCCGCCACGTGCATCTGGACTACCACATCGGTCTGGTGCAGCGGGGCGGCCAGAAGTTCATCCACAAGGGGAACAGCCACAACCTGGTGCGCGGCGAACTCTCCACCGTCAACCCGGACGAGATGCACGACGGCCTCAGCCTGCTGCCGGAAGGGTACGAGGTGCGGGTCTTCTCCATCGCCCCCGAGCAGCTGGCCCGCTGGCTGCCGGAACACCCCGAGCCCTTTTTCCACCAGGGATTGCAGAGCCGCCCCGACCTCTATCAGGGCTTTGCCCGCCTGCACATGCACCTGGACGGCCCCGCCCCCGACGGCCTGCTGGCGGAGAGCCAGTTGCTGGCCCTGCTGGGCGAACTGTTCCGGCTCGCCCCCGAGCGCCACGCCCTGGCGGATCCCCAGCTCAGGTTCCTGCGCGACCATCTGCTGGCCCGGCTGGACGAGCGCCACACCCTGGAGGATCTGGCCGCCCTGTTCGGGCTGGATCGCTTCGCCTTCCTCCGTCAGTTCAAGAAGAAGACCGGCATGACCCCCTATGCCTGGCTCAAGCGGCTGCGCCTCGAACAGGGCAAGCGCCTGCTCGGCAGCGGTCTGCCGGTGAGCGAAGTGGCACTGGCGGTGGGCTTCTTCGATCAGAGCCACTTCCACCACGGTTTTCGTCAGGCCTTCGGGCTCACCCCGGCGGAGTATCGCCAGCAGATGCTGCCCGCCTGAATCACCGCCGCTGCAATCTTTTACAATCTCCCGTCCCCCGTCCTGCCCCATGCTGTCACCTCCATACCGCTGTCAGAGGTCTTTTATGTTCACCAGCCTGTTTCTGACCCTGGGTCTCGTCCACCTCGTCGCCCTGGCGAGCCCGGGCCCGGATTTCGCACTCATCCTGCGCACCAGCCTGCACAGGCCCACCGCCCTCGGAGCGGCCCTTGGCATCGCCCTCGCCATCCTGCTCCACGCCACCCTGAGCCTGACCGGCATCAGCCTGCTGATCGCAAGCCAGCCCTGGCTCTTTCTCGCCGTGAAACTGGTGGGTGCCCTCTATCTGGGCTGGCTGGGCTGGGGGGCGCTGAAAGCGGCCTGGCAGGGAAGCGGGGATCTGGCGCTGCGCGCCGGAGGCGAGCGGCCGGGCTGGCGCAAGGGGGTGAAGAGCGGGCTGGCCACCAATCTGCTCAACCCCAAGGCGATGCTGTTCTTCATGGGACTGCTGGCCGCCATGGTGACGCCCCAGGTGGATGGCCTGACCCGGGGATTGCTGATCCTGGAGCTGTTCCTGCTCTCCCTCGTCTGGTTCAGCGCCCTGGCCTGGAGCCTCTCCACTCCCCGCGCCCAGCACCTGCTCGGCCGCATCCAGCGCCCGCTCAACCTGATGACGGGCCTGCTGTTTGGCGCGGTCAGCCTCTCCATCCTGGTGGATCTGCAGGGGCACTGGCCAGCGGCCTGACCGGCACATCCTTGTTGGCGGCAAGCAGGGAGGGGCCTTGACGGACGGCGCGACTACTCCCCGCGCCGCATCCCCTTGCGCAGGTAGACGTAACCCTCCCCCGGGCTGCCCCAGCGCTGATGGGCGCCGTTGTCATAGGCCCTGTCCAGCAACCGGACGCTGTCCGGGCCGATCCAGAGGTACTGCACCAGGGTGGTGGCACCGCCAAAATCGGTGGCGCAATGCCCGACCCGAGTCTGTCCTTTGTACTCCCCGCCCGGCTGGCGGGTCAGCCAGATCTCGCACCCTTCGCGCAGGGAGAGTTGCTGCGGGGTGAGGGAGTCGAGCAGCTCGGGCCGACGCCAGGCGCCGGCAAAATCCGTGGCCCTCGGCATGGTCAGTTCGGCCATCAGGATGCGGCCATCGGGCAGGGAGGAGAAGCGGTAGATGCGCTGGCGAAACGGTCGCTGCGCCCGTTCGGTCAGAAACTGCTCCGCATAGACCCAGCGGAAGGGGCCCTCCCCGGGCCAGATCTCCACCAGCCGCAGCTCGGCGCTGGTGAAGCGGGCATCGAAAGTGGCCTGCTCCTGGCTGGAAAACTCCCCCGAGAACCAGGAGAGCAGGGGCTCCAGCCTCCCCTGCGTGGCATGGGGGCCGGGGGCCGTCACGAAGGGGACGGGCGCCGCCCAGATCAGGCTGGCGTAAAACAGCCCCAGCAGGGCCGCCATCAGCTGTGTCATCGAATCCTTCCGAGTCGCTTGCATGGCGGCGATTATATGAGCGAACGGTGACAATAACCTCTATCTTGATCAACTCCTTGAAGAGAAAACGAAAAATCCTCTCTGCAGGCGAAAGGTGGCGACGCCCCCCGGCCTGCGTTCCGTCAGATCAGCATCCGAAGCGCACAGTAAACCAACAAGCCCGCCAGCGTCAGGTTCAGAATGCGGCCGTGGCGCTGGAACAGGGGCTGCAGCAGATGACCCGCCAGGGCCCAGCAGAGGTTCCCCAGCGTGCCGATCAGCGCCAGCAGCAGGCTGACGCCCAGCACCCAGACGAATTCTGTGGTGTGGGGCAACACGAAGGTGGAGAGCGCCGTGATGCCGTATAGGATGATCTTCACGTTCACGAACTGCAGCCAGAAGCTGGTCCAGAAGCCGGGCAAGGCTCCATCTGTGCTCGACAGGTTGTAGCCGCTGGCCGCAATGCGCCAGGCCAGCCAGAGCACATAAGCCGCCCCGGCCCAGCTGAGCCAGCCAACCAGCGCGGGGGAGAGGCTGATGAGGGTGAAGGTGAACAGGGCACACAGCAGCATGATCAGCAGGAAGCCCGCACTCATGCCCGCCAGCACCCGGCTACTGCGGCGCAGACCATGCTGATTGGCGGCGCTCAGAGCCAGTATGTTGTTCGGTCCCGGCGTCATGGCCGTGATCAGGGTGTAAGTCAAAAATGCGCTGACAAGGGTCGTGGTCATGGTGTTTCTCCAAATGGGAGTGATACCTTAACGCGGCCATTGGCATCAAAAAATCGAATGTTTTAGCATTCTAAATTCAACCATTTCGATGAATTGGAGTCCCCATGGATCTGCGACGTCTCATTACCCTCAAGACGGTGATCGAGGAGGGCTCCTTCGTGAAGGCATCCCGCAAGCTCTGCTGCACCCAGTCGACGGTAACCTTCCATATCCAGCAGTTGGAGCAGGAACTTTCGCTACAACTGTTCGAAAAAATAGGGCGTCGCATGTGCCTGACCAAGGCCGGACAGAACATCATGCCGCATGTGCACGAGATGATCCGGGTGATGTCGGGTCTGCGCCAGGCGGCGCAGCAGGACGCCGAGCCGAGCGGCGAGCTCAGGGTCGCCATCGGCGAAACTCTGCTGGCCTACAAGATGCCGGCGGTGCTCGAGCGCTTCAAGCGGCTGGCTCCCGGGGTCCGACTGTCGCTCCGGTCCCTGAACTGCTACGTCATTCGCGATGCGCTGCTGGCGGACGAGGCCGATCTCGGTATCTTCTATCGGGTCGGCAACGATGCCGCCCTGCTGATGGAGAGCTTTGGCGAGCAACCCCTGGTGCTGGTAGCTTCCCCCGCCCTCAGCGGTGATATCGACTTCACCCGCCCGGATCAGCACCTGCCGGTCAGCTTCATCATCAACGAACCCCAGTGCATCTTCCGTCAGATTTTCGAGAGCACATTACGCCAGCGAGCCATCACTCTGGACGGCACCATAGAGCTGTGGAGCATAGAGAGCATCAAGCGCTGCGTGGCCAGCAACCTCGGCGTCTCCTTCCTGCCCCGCTTCGCCGTCGAGCGGGAGCTGAGTTCGGGGGAGCTGCAGGAGCTGCCCTTCTCCCCCACGCCCCTCGTCATCACGGCCCTGTGCGCCCACCACGCCAGCAAGTTTGTCAGCCCCGCCATGCGGGTGTTTATGGAGTGCGTGCAGACGTGCCTGACAAAGGAGGAGCCGCCAGCGGCAAATGCGGCCGCTCATGGCGACCAGGACGCGCGCCGCCTGATGACAACCTAGCCCTTCAATGGGAGCGCCACGACTCCTGACCCTCGGTTGTCCTTCCCCCGAGCGACTATCCTTGCTCGGATACAACCGAGAAGGAACCCAAGATGAGCACAGGAACAGTCACCCTGCATCGCGTACTCAAGGCCCCGCCACAGCGGGTATACCAGGCCTTTATCGAGCCGGACGCCCTGGCCAAATGGCTGCCCCCCCATGGCTTCACCTGCAAGGTGGCGGCGCTGGATGCCAAGGTCGGCGGCCAGTTCAGGATGTCGTTCACCCACTTCGCCAGCGGCCACACCCACGCCTTCGGCGGCGAGTATCTCGCGCTGGAGCCGGGCAAGCGCATCCGCTACACCGACCGCTTCGACGACCCCAACCTGCCGGGGGAGATGCAGGTCACCATCACCCTCACCCAGGTGCTGTGCGGCACCGATCTCGCCATCGAACAGGCGGGTATTCCGGCGGTCATCCCGGTGGAGATGTGCTACCTCGGCTGGCAGGAGTCCCTGATGCAGCTCGCCACCCTGGTGGAGCCCGAGATCCCCGCCGAGTGACCCGACACGGGGGCTCCCCCGGTGGCCCCCACATAGATACCCCTTGTGAGAGAGGGGCCTGATCAGGTATCTCTGTGGGCAGGGCGGGCTGCGTTCTTGCAGCGACCATCCACCGCCAGGAGCCCCCATGAAACGAGTCTTGATGATGACCATGGCCGCCGCCCTGCTGGGCGGGTGCGCCGTGAAGAACCAGGTCACCCACAGCCTGCAGGCGATCCCGCTCACCGCCTTCCAGCAAAGCGAGAGCAACCCCAACCAGCGCATCTACAAGGAGCCCGGCGTGGATCTGCGCCAGTACCATCAGGTGCTGCTCGACCCCTTGCAGTTCATCCGCCAGGAGAACGGCCAGTGGTATCTGCTGACCGCCAACGAGCAGAACGAGATCGGCCGCTACTACCACGCCACCTTCCAGCGCGAACTGATGAGCCAGGGCGTCAAGATGGCTACCGAACCCGGTCCCGGCGTGATGCGGGTGCAGGCGGCCATCACCAACTTCGACCTGACCCGGCCCGACCCCAAGCTGCGGGATCTGCTGCCCGCCAAGATCGCCATCAACGTCACCCGCGAGGTAATAGGCAAGGAGCCCTATCTGCTCAAGGTGGGCAGCATGGCCCAGTTGCTCGACGCCCAGAGCGGCAAGCTGCTGGTGCGGGTGATGGACGCTCGCGAGAGCCCGGACACCACCCACAAGGATTCCCCCATCACCGCCGAGGAGATGGAGAAGATGATCGATCAGTGGGCCGCAAGTCGCGCCAAGCAACTGGCCGACAACCTGGGGCGCTGAGCCGGGCCGAAAACGACAAAGCCTGCCAGGGGGCAGGCTTTGTCGTCGCTGAAGCACGGCTTATTGCAGGTTCAGACCGCCCAGGTAATCCCGCTTGCCCAGATCCACCCCGGCCTGGCGCAGCAGGGCATAGGTCATGGTGAGGTGGAAGTAGAAGTTCGGGATGCCGTACTCGTGAACGCAGCTGTGGCCGTCCATCCCCTTGCCACCGGCCCAGTAGGGATAGTAGTGACCGCTCGCATACTGGCTGAAATCGGCGTCCAGCTTGCCTTGCAGATAGGCGATGGTCTTGGCCACGTGGGTGCGCAGATCCGCCATGGTCTTGGGATCATCCCCCAGCACCGGCGGCTCGCTCAGGCTGGCGGTGGCCACCACGGCGCGGGCGCTGTCACAGCAGATCAGCACCTGCTTGCTCAGGGGCAGCATATCGACGATGAGGCGCTCATTGAAGAAGTTGTCCACGTTGAATTTCTTTGCCTCGGCGTGGGCCTCGGCCTTGGCCAGACACTGGTCCAGGTTGGTCAGCATCTTGATGAACTGGGCGGCGATTTCACGATTCATAATGCACTCTCGGTTGGTTGAAGGCAGTAAAACGAGCGGCTCCACTATAGCGCATCCCCCTTGCAGTTCGAGCCCGAGGGGATGAAAAGCGAGGGCGTCCTCCCTGCCCTGCGACAGGCGGTGGCGATCACCGGCGGGCTGCGAGGCCAGCGCGCCATACCCCGTCGCCGCACCGAGTCCCTCTTTCCCCTTTTTTTGATCTGTGACAGGCATCTCGTTTTTCGAGGGGCGTAGTCTGGAGCCCGTTGCCCCGGCACGGGCCGGGGCACCCATCCCACAAGGAGAATGCCATGAAGATCTACGATCGAAACCGCAATGTGCTGACCCTGGGCCAACGGGTGATGATTGCCGCCACCGGCGCGGTCGACACCCTCAAGGAGGCGCACACCGACAACCTGACCCCCTATGAGGCGGAACATGAGAAGTGCGTGCTGCTGACGAACAGCCAGGAACGCTACGCCCCCATCGAGTTGATTAGACTAGGCTGATCCCGTTTTCCGTCACCCTACTCTTTACAATTCACCCGGCCGCACGCCCCGTCGCTGGCCGGGTTTCTCTCTCCGCTCTACTCCTTCTCCGAGCCGCTGCCACCTTATGAGGGCGAGGCGATGCAGCTGGCCGGGATCCAGCCTGATTGCCCCGCTTCGTTGTGAACCCAGAGCCAGCTTGCCAGCTCCCGATCCACCCGTACCCGCTCCCCTACCGCCACGTCCAGCTCCCGGGCGGTATAGTCCTGGCGCGCCTGCGCCTCCCCGGCGCCGATCGGGGTCAGCAGGGACAGGGGCGCCCACCCCTCGTTGCCGTCTGCGGTAAAGGTGCGCACCCAGCCCGGAAACTCGTCGTCCTCGTGGCCGATGCGCACCCGCTCTCCGGCCCGAAAAGCGATGGGATTGGGGTAGCAGGTGTGGTGCGCCGTGGTGATCAACGCCAGCATTGTCTCTTCCTCCGACAGGTTCTGTTTGGTGACGCCCCGAGTCATACCACAAGCCGGGCCCCGTTGCGTCAACCGGGCTCACACCCTCTGGCAGAGGGCACGCTCCCCCGGGGCGGGCCGACGACCCTGATCCCCGCGATTCATTACTGTCAGTGAATTTTCATATCATCCGAGTGTCATTTCAGTGAACACATCGCCGCCCTAGACTGCTTCTCGAACCTTAACGAGGAGTCTTGTATGAAACTCACCCCTATCCCGTTGCTGGCCGGCACCCTCGCCTCGGCCTTCTCTTTCAACACCTTCGCCGGTGACATCGTCTCGGTGCAGTTCAGCGATGGCCGCCCGGCCGTGACCGGGGTCGAGGCGGTCAACAACGCACTCAACCCCATCGGCGTCAACGTGGTCACCGTCGACATCCCCGAGGCAGCCAGGCCGCTGCTTGAAGCCTCCCACCGCCGCGCGTTGACCAAAGCGGAGCACGGCGCCCTGATTGCGGCCTTTAACCTGAGTCAAGGGGAGCTGCTGGAGCAGGCCAGGCTCGCAGGGCGTGCGCCCGCGGTGCAAGGGGGCGGCGTCACCACCGAGGAGACCGGCGTCGGCCCCTACCCCAAGGTCTATGACCTGATGGCGCTGGACGAGCGCACCCGCAGCGCCGTGCTCGGCAAATATGGCCGCATGCACGTCAACTCCGCCGAGGACGGCACCGACATCGACGAGGTGATGACGGTGGTCAGCGGCGGGCCGTTCCGCTGGGGCTTTACCCTCAAAGACGGCAGCATCGCCCGCTTCCAGATAGACAAGGTGGGCCTTGAGGACAAGGCCGTGCGGATCAGCTATCACGGGCTCGGCATGCACGCCGGGTTGATGGACGCAAAACAGGGGCTGCTGGTGGCCTTCGCCCACGGCCCCAGAGCGTTCACCATGCGCTACCAGGCGGACGTGCCCCACGCCCAGTTGCTTGGCACCAACCCCTGGGCCGATGTCGGCATCACCCTGCCCCCCACCCCCGGCAAGGTGCAGTAAGCCGGTGCGTGTCATCTGGCGGCGAGGCCCGGGCCCTGCCGCCTGCTTTTATGCCTGCCATCACGGGCCGGGGTGCCCTGGGCCCATCGCCTCTCTTTCGTCTGCGTCTCTGCCACGCCCGGAGGGCCATGATCCGGGCCGGTCTGCCACGGGCAACTCTCTGTCTGGCGGGGGATGGGGGGTGGACACCCCGGGGAACCGCACTATTGTGATAAAAGTGCGCAATGATGGCGCCATCATTTACCAGTAGTGAATTAACGGGGGCAGGATGAACAAGATCACGGCGCTGAACGTCTTTCGCCGGGTGGTGGAAATGGGCACCTTCAGGGCGGCGGCGGACGACCTGCGCCTCTCCCAGGCGGCGGTCAGCAAGAACATCAACGAGCTGGAGGCCTATCTCGGCATTGCGCTGATCAACCGCACCACCCGGCGGCTGAGCGTCACCGAATCGGGCATGGCCTATTACGGCCAGATATGCGCCGTGCTGGACAGCCTGGAGGCCGCCGACCAGTCCATCATGGCCGCCTCCTTCACCCCCAGGGGCAGGCTGAGGATCGGCATGCCCATGTCCTACGGGCTGATCCGCCTCAACCCCCTTGTCTGCGAATTCCAGCGCCGCTATCCGGAGATCGGCATCGAGGTGATCCTGAGCGACGCCTACATGGATCTGGTGGATCAGGGGCTGGACGTGGTGATCCGGGGGGCTGGCACCCTGGAGGACTCCACCCTGCGCGCCAAACCCCTGTGCGAGGTGCAGCGGGTGCTCTGCGCCGCCCCCGATTACCTGAAGGAGGCGGGCCAACCCGCCCACCCGGCGGATCTCAAGGGCCACAACTGCCTGCGCTACAGCCTCTCCTCCTCCCCCAACAAGTGGTTCTTCACCCGGGACGCGGAAAGTGTGGCGGTGGAGCTGCCCCCCGCCAGCTTCTGTGCCAACAACGGCATCGCCCTGAAACAGGCGGCGGTGCAGGGGCTCGGGGTAATCCTGGTACCGGATGAATTCGTGTCGAACGACCTGTCGGACGGCACCCTGGTCAGATTGCTCCCCGACTGGCAACCCGACCCCCACGCCCTGTTCGCCGTCTACCCCTTCCACAAGGAGCAGTCGCGCAACGTACGGCTCTTTATCGAATTTCTCGTCAAGGCGTTTCAGTTGCGGTGAGCCTGACGGGCGAGCCTGGAGTTTGTACCTGCTGGAACCCGCCTGCATGTAGGTTCGATTAGCGAAGCGTCATCGGACTTTCGCGGAATCAATCGCTCCCTCTGGCTACCGTCCGTCGTCCAGGATGACGCCCCCTGCCTGTGTTGCCGATGTATCAGCAAATAGCCGCCTGCCAAGCTGGCGGATCAGCAGCAGCGGCGCCAGCAGGGTGAGCAGCAGCCAGTGGGAGTGAGGCAGAACAAAGGTTCGGATTATCTCGTGAGGCAGCCAGGTCGATGCGGTTGCCGTCATAAAGGCGAGGTCATAGGTCTGCCACAACCAGAGCCCGGCAAAGAGCGGCAGCAACAGCGGGCGGGGCGTCAGCAAAAACAGGGGCCAGAAGGCGCAGGTGAGTACGGCGCTGAATTCCAGCATGGTCGGGATCAGCTCAGCCAAGGTATGCCTTGGGGAGAAGCCGCCCCATTGAAGGAAAGTATCCTCGGCCAGTGCAGGCCACCAGGATGCGTATTGGAACAGGGTAAACGAGATCATAAACAGCAAGCTGGTCAGCAGTGCCAACGCCGCTTTTCGCAACAACCACAACCCCAGCCGTCGCAGTGTCGGCATCCACTTAGACATCAATGACTCCCATCTGGTGACGGGGCAGTATGCCTTGGCTGGTTTCAGCGTCAAAGCGGTACGCCATGCCCGTTAATTGTTGAAATATTGAATCCCGTCACATCACCATCAACCTGAGCGGTTGCGTACCCGCAAGGCCCCATGCGAACCTTTATTTTCCTTTCTTCCAACCAAAACAGAGGGCGCCGGGCAGCCGCATCTCTTACATGTTGGAGAACGATACCACCCTGACCCTCAGCGCCGAGGCGGGTAAAAACTACTACGTCTGGCAGGAGGTCAAGATGGGCCTGCTGATGGCCCGCTCCAAGCTGAGTCAGGTCAGTGAAGAGGAAGGCAAGCAAGGGGTGATGGAGAGCAAGTTGGTTAAGTGATCGACAGAAAAGCAAGACGCAGTTTGTATGGAGATGGTATTCACCTGACAGTTGCCCACAAAAGGGAGTGGTCATACGGCTTCAAACCGGATAACAAAACGGTACCCCTACCGTGTTATCCGGAGTCACCGTATGACCACCAACGAGAAAGTAGCACGTCGTAAACTCAGCCTGCTAGAGCTCGCCAAAGAGCTCAATAACGTCAGCAAAGCCTGTAAGCTCATCGGCTACAGCCGCCAGCAGTTCTACGAGATCCGCCGTAACTACCAGACCTATGGGGCTGAGGGCTTGCTCGACAAACTCCCCGGCTGTAAAGGGGCGCATCCCAACCGGGTCGCTCCCGAGATTGAACAGGCCATCCTCGCTTACTCTCTCACCAGACCAACCCATGGCCCGCTGCGGGTCGCGCAAGAACTGGTTCTGCAAGGCATCAACGTCAGTGCGGGCGGTGTGCGTGGCGTGTGGCAACGTCACGATTTGCTCTCCAAACATGACCGCTTGTTGCGCCTCGAGAAAACCCATAGGGAGCAGACGATTGAGCTCAATGACGAGCAAATTCGCCTGCTCGAGCGCTTCAGCCCCGAGTTCCGCGAACGCCAGATAGAGGTCCACTACACCGGGGAACTGGTGGCGGTCGACACCTTCTTCGTCTGTGCACTCAAGGGGGTAGGCAAGGTGTATCTGCAAACCGTGCTCGATTGCTACAGCCGCCACGCCTGGGGACGGCTCTACACCAGTAAGCTGCCGGTGACGTCGGTCCATGTACTCAACGAAACGGTGCTGCCGTTCTTCGAAGCCCATGAGGCACGGGTCTATACCATCTTGTCGGACAACGGGCGCGAGTTCTGTGGGCGCCCTGACCATCATCCCTACGAGCTGTTCCTGCAACTGGAGGGGATTGAACACCGGACCACCAAGGTACGCAGGCCGCAGAGCAACGGCTTTATCGAGCGGCTGCATCGTACCCTGCTGGATGAACACTTCCGTATCAAGGGGAGGGCAACCTGGTATGAGTCGGTAGAGCAGATGCAGACAGACCTGGATAGCTACCTGGAGCACTACAACACCCAGCGGCCACATCAGGGCAGGATGATGGAGGGTCAAACCCCCTACAGCATGTTCAAGAAGGGTCTGAAATTGATACCGAAGGAAGTGCGCACTAAAGTAGCGTAAACAAGACACCGGTTTGAGGCCGGTGTCAGGTGATAACTAGATCTGTACAAATGAGTAACACCTTTCATCCCCCATACATGTCAGATTAAAACCAGCCAACGTATGAGACTTGAGGTGCTCCAGATGGCGAGAGAGATAAACGATAGCCCCGATTGTCTCAGGAACAAGCATCAATCGATAGCTGTAGCGTCGCTTAGGCAAGGAGGCCAGCCAGGCCATCAAAAACACTCCGACACCTGGGCCGGACAACTCGTTGTTGGCCATGGAGGGGTGGCAAACATAGCTGGATAACAAGATTTCCTGCTCACTCTCCCCCGGTAGCACCCACTCGGCATAAGTCAGTGAGCCCGGTTGCAAGCTGGTATCGATCACAACCTCATAATTTCCTTCGGGTAACGCTTCCCGCACATTGTGGGGTAAACAAAAGCCCCAACGGCGCTGATAATAAGACGTGACATAGGGGATGGCTTCCGGTAACTCAGGCAAGGAGTGCAAGTGAGGTTGTAATTCTGCTAAAGGGAGAGTACAGCGTACCGGTTCTGAGTGAAGCGCCCCTGGTTTTCTAGACACTTTGTTGCTGAAAAATAAACTGCCTTTCAAACTCTACCGGCGACAGCCCATCATTGGAACCATGACGCCTGATTGGGTTTTAAAACATCTCGATATAATCAAACACATCGCTGCGGGCTTCGTCTCTTGTCGCGTAAATCCTGCGCTTGATCCGCTCCCGTTTGAGCAACTGAAAGAAGCTCTCGGCGACCGCGTTGTCGTGACAGTTACCCCGTCGGCTCATGCTGCAACTCAGGTTGTGGGCCTTCAGAAAGTCTTGCCATTCACCACCGGTAAACTGGCTGCCCTGATCCGAATGCACCAGTACCGGCTGCTTGGGTTTGCGCCGCCAGACGGCCATCAATAACGCATCAACCGCCAAGTCTGCCGTCATGCGTGACTTCATCGCCCAGCCGACGATCTGGCGAGAGAACAGGTCGAGCACCACCGCCAGGTACAGCCACCCTTCTTGAGTGCGAATGTAGGTAATGTCAGTCACCCAGGTGATGTTGGGGGCTGGCACCTTAAACTGACGTGCCAGCGTGTTTGGGGCAGCTTGCGTGCTCTTGCCTCCATAATGCCCCTTGCGGCGTTGATAGCCCGTTTGCGAACGCAGTCCCTCCCGCTTCATTAATTTGGCCACACGGTGCTTGCCGCAGGCTTCCCCTGCGTCACGAAGGTCGCGATGGATCTTGCGATAACCGTAGACAGCACCACTTTCCAGCCAGGATTGCTTGACCAATCCGGTCAGTCGTTCGTCCTCCTGCTGTCGTGGCGATGTGGGCTGTTTCAACCACGCGTAGAAGCCACTTCGGTGAACCCCCAGGGTCTGGCACAGGGTAACGACACTGTACCGGTCGAGTCGGGAGGTTATGAACGCGCACCTTTCCTTGACTCGCTGGCAAAGTACGCGGCGGCCTCCTTTAGAATATTGCGCTCCTCGGTGACCTGGCGCAGTTCAGTTTTCAGGCGGCGGATCTCGGCTTGCAAGGCAGACTCTTCTATCTGCTGGTCAGCAGGCTTACCGTACTGCTTGAGCCATGCATACAGGCTGTGGCTGGATACCCCGATGGCACGTGCAACGTCAGCCACCGGCCGCCCGCGCTCGGTGATTTGTTTAACGGCTTCGATTTTGAATGTTTCTGGATAACGCTGACGGGTCATAACACCTCCAATAGTTACCTCATTTTAAGGCTGTGAGGTGTCTAGGGAACTGGGGGCGATTCAGTTTTTCTTACACCATCACCTGTCAAGCTGCGATTGAGCGGAAACAGCAAGGAAAGCAAACGATGCAGCTGTTCGCCAAGCTGATCCTGGTCAGCCCAGTCTGTAGGCAAATAACAACTGTCATGATTCGGCATCATTCAACCCCCTCAATTAGCTCAACAATATGTCCCAAAGGACTGAGAAAAAACTGGACATGAGAACCCCCAAAAGCGATCGCTGGCAGGCTGGGCCCAAGGGGCAGGTGACGCTGTTCGCGCAGCCGTTCGGCGCTCTCCTGCAGGTTGCTCACCCGATAGGCAAGGTGGTTGATGACGTTGCGCCGGGTCTTGAGCACCTGGGCGACCGGGCTCTCCTCGCCGGCCGGGGCAACCAGCTCGTAGCAGAGGCCATGGTCGTCATGCACGAACTGCACCCAGACCCGTTGCAGCGGATCTTCCACCGCCGCCGAGAAGCGGCTCAGCCCCAGCACGTCGCGGCAATAGGCCACACCGCTCGCCAGGTCCGGCACCACCAGTCCGATGTGATCAAACTGCATGGGGTTCTCCTCCCGCCCGGATCAGGGCGTATGGGGCCGTTGCCAGCAACTCGCTGGCAGCCAGGATGAAGTCACGGCAGGACACCGCCCAGACCGGCACCCGCTGGCACAGCGTCTGGCGCCAGGTACCCCGCTCCTGCAGCAGGGCCACCAGCCGGGAGAGGTCGATTTCGCTGGCCAGCGACAGGTCGCGCACGTAGTAATCTGCCTGCCACTCCCGCACGCAGCCGTCTACACACACCCGGCCAGCAAACATCTTGTGATAGCGGTAGGAGACGGCCAGCCGCTGCTCCACGTAGTGGGTGAAGGTGATGCGGTCGGGGTGGCAACCCAGCCCCAGCAGCCAGCCGTCCTGCTCCGCCAGCCAGCCGAACGGGCTCTCCTGACCGAAGCAGTCGTGACACTCCCGCGCCACCAGCGCAGGCCCCTGCGGGCCGCTGATCGCCATGCTGAAGACGGGATCGAGCGTGCGCACCACCCCTTCTCGCTGGCGGAACAGCTCCGTCATCAAGCCCACCTTGCTCGGGGTCTGCACAGGGTCGAAGCACTCGTCCGCCATCGGGCTGTAACTGAAGGTAGGCACCAGCAGGTGCCCGCCCAGCCACTGCTCGAGGCATGTCCAGAAGGCCGCGATGCCTGCGGCGTTGCCCATGCCGGCAAACTGGGCCACCACCATGGCATCCGAGTGCACCATCAGGGCGCCACCTCTGGGGATCCCCAGCTCGGTCAGCGTCTGCTCGAGCGCCTGTTTCACACGGCAACCCCTTTACTCTGCAAGGCTTGCTGGATGTCGGCCAGACTCTTCAACTCGGCCAGCTCGTGCGGCTCGAACCGCACGGCATAGTGCTGTTCGACCAGCAGCAGCAGGTTGAAGTGACCCAGAGAGTCCCACTCGGGAAAGCTGCCGAGGGCAGATTGTGCGTTGATGCTGGCCTGGGGGAACTGCTGGTGTGCCAGCGCGATAAGGCCATTCATTGGCATAGAACTCCAAAAACGGGAGAGAAAGAGAGCAGAGATTCAGACTGAGGAAAACCTCGTCCGCCAGCGGCAGCAACCCCGCTGGAGTGGTTATCGGCCGGGTTGGCAGGCTCGCCAGAAAATCCCGTGCCGGCTGGTTGCGGGTGGTGGCAACCAGGCTGATGACCAGCTCGGTCACGCCCTGTGCCCGCAGATGGTTTGCCAGTTGCGCCAGCAGCCAGTATTCAAAACCGCGCCCCAGCACCCGGCAGCTGATGGCCAGGGTATCCAGCAGCGCCCTGCCCTCATCGAGCGAGCGCACCACCAGCAGGGCCGTCATGCCGTGATCGGCGAACCTGTCTCGCAGGCTGGCCAGCCAGACGTCGCCTCCCTCGGCGGCCAGCCGGGCCAGCTCCGCCGCCTGATAGCGGCGGCCGGAGAGGTTGAACTGATTGGTCTTCTGGCTGAGCTGTTCGGCTCGCAACTGGTTGCCCGGGGAGAACGGCTGCCAGTCAGCCTGCAGCGCCAATTGTCGCAGGAAGGCGTGCTCGTCGCCCAGTTGCCGGCGCACCGCCTCGGCCTCGGCCTGGGCCTGATAGGAGTGCTGCCGCAGGCCGTCATCACGGCTCTGGTGGCGACTGCACAGGGCTGGCAGCGTCAGCAGGGCATCCGGCCAGCTCCAGAGATCGGCCGGCGGGGTCATCACCATCACCTCGGGGCAGTTGGCCCGCACCTCGGCCCGCTCCAGCTCGCTGTCATCCCAGAAGACCAGGCTGTCCAGCCCGACATGGAGGCGGGCGGCCAGCCGCCGCAGCCCCTGGGATTTGGGCTCCCAGCCGATTTCGGCGGCGGCGATCTGCGCCCGTGTCAGCACCATGCCCGGATGCTCGTCAAACAGCCACCACACATCGTCAGGCAGATTCTTGGAGCAGAGCGCCAGCACTATACCCTGCCCGTGCCAGTGGCTGGCTGCCTGCTGGAAAGCCTGGTAGAGCCGGCCCATCCCGTCCTGCCCCAGCAGGACGCCGCCGACACCGTCTTAGCCGACCACGCCGCCCCACAGGGTATTGTCGCAGTCGAGCACCAGCACCTTGTGGGCGGGTTGCTGCAACCGCTGCAGCAAGGGGAGAATCCACTGCGCCAGGCTGGCCAGACCGGCCATGGAGAAGGGGCAGGACATCAGATAGAGGTTGCGCCGATCGAAGCAGTGCTGGCGGCCATGCTGTTGCAGCCAGAGTGGCAGGGGCCGTGCCATAGACACAGAGCGGCGCATGGCTGCAGGCCCCCACCAGCAGATGATCCTGCGGGCGGCGCTGCAGATGCTGCAACAGAGGCTGGCAGAGCGCGTCGACGAAGGCGGCAACCGCCAGCAGCTGCTCATCCTGCGCCAGACGGCCCCACTCCTGCAGGGTTCGAGCGGGCACCAGATCTTCCCACAGCCAGATGATGATGTGGGTCCCGGCCGCGGCATCGGCGCTCTGGTGCATCAGGGTCTGCAACCACTGGCCATGGGGGGCCACCTGCACTTCGCCGTATTCAGCCAGGGGGCGCCAGGCGAGGTTGCCCGGCATCAAGAACGAACTGCCACTGAGATGAATCGATGTCATGGCTTCTCCCACTCCGCTGTCGGCACCATCCAAGTTTTAATAACTTTGCTTGATCGTCTTTGATCTTCTAGAAAAATAAAAGCCTTTTCAGTCATTTATATCAGTAGTTGATGCTGACATAGGGGACTTCGGTCACATCCCACGCCTGCTTGAGGTAGACGGTGAGCACGAAGAAGAAGTTGGCCAGCAGGTTGGCGAAGCGATAGAGGATGGGATCGAAGCGCACGCCGCTCTCTTCCAGGCGTACCAGCAGACGCACCACCTTCTTGCTGCCACAGCGGCACAGGTGCAGGGTGGGAATGGGCTGGGGCCCCTGGGGCAGCACGAAGCCGGTCACCCGGCCGCGACTCGCCTCGTTGTAGTGATCGTACCGTCCCTTCAGCCAGTCCAGATCCTCCTCGAAGATGCCGAGCCGTCCCCGCACCGAGCCGTTGAGGTTGTAGATGAGCCGCTGCAGGGTCGCCAGATCCGCCATCACGGGCTGGGTATCCTCATCCGGCATCAGATGAGAGAGCACGGCCCCCACCTGGCAGCAGAGCTCGTCGGTGGCGATCTCGTAGTCGCACTGGAACTGGGTTTCGAAGATGAAGGGGTAGCAGAGCTCGCGCTTGTCTCTTGGCTTCTTGGGGTTCATGGCATCGCCGGGCTGGGGAAAAGGGCAGTGTGCCAGCCCGGGGACGGGCTGGCAAACACCCTGCCCCCGCCAGCATCACGGGGGCGTCGCCAGACTAGCCGGTCGCCATCTGCTGGCCAAGCAGCCGCATGGCCTCCAGCATCCGCTGGTTGAAGCCCATGAAGCCTGCCCCCTGGGTCGCCCCGTCCTGACCCCGCGCCGCCAGCACGGTGGGCGTCAGCGCCTCCTGCTGGGAAGGGGGCAACAGGGCGTCGGCCTGCTGCTGCAACCGGCTGAGCCTCGGCAGGTAGTCCGCCAGGGGCTTGAGGCTCTCCTGCAGGGAACTGGCCCCCTGGTAGGTCTGACTCAACTTGGCCGATTGCTTGAGCTTGAGGGAGTAGGACACCAGCTGGCTGTCATCCAGTTGCAGCCCGTTCAGCCCGTCCGCCAGGGTCTTGCCGTCGCCCCCCTTGAAGAACTGCCCGGCCAGCTCGTCCAGCCCCTTGACCAGGGTGCCGATGGCATCCATCTCGGCACTGTCGAGATCCCCCTCCAGGGAGAAGTCGAAGCTCTGGCTCGACTTGAGGCTGAACTGGCTGCCGCCCCCGTCGCTCTGGGACTTGAACTGCCAGCTGTCGCTGAAGCGCAGCATCACCTTGTCCCCGTCCCGTGTCTCGATCTCGAGGAGGGCCTGCTGGCGGCTGGCCATCCTGGCATCCCCCAGATCCGTGGTCGACACCTTGCCGAAGAACTCCTTCTCGAACTCGTCGAGCCCCTTCTGGATCAGCTTGTAGCTCTGATCCATGCCGGTCTTGATGTCCTCGTTGTCCGCCCAGTCACCGAGCAGCTTCCTGGCGTCACCGAAGCCCTTGTCCACCCCCTTGCGGGCCTGCTCCATCATCTTGGTCAGGTCGTCGTCGGACTTGCCGTCGGCACGGGCCGCGCCAATCCGCCCGGTGACGAACTGCAACACGTTGTCCGCCACCGACTGGAAATCGAACAGGGTCTCCGGGGTGATCTCCTGCGGCTCCTGCACCTTGGGTGCCTTGTAGCCCTGGCCGTTGATCTCCAGCGCAAATTGCAGCGCCTGCTGGATCAGCACCTGGGCCCATTTCGGGGGCTTGTTCAGGGAGACCTCATCCCCCTTGTCCGCCGCTTTCGACTCCGTCTGTTGAGGCGATTTGGGAGAAATGCCCACTCCCTTGGGTTGGGCTGCGCCCATGCCATCAATTTGCATCATTACTCTCCCGCCTATAGTGGTGGATCGGTTATCGGCCCGACTGGCCACTTCTTGACCACAAAAAACTTGGACAATCCGCAACGGCCTTTTAAAATCCTCACCCTTTGGTTGGCTGCGGCCTTCCCCCGGTCTTTCCCCGGCTCAGCCCGGTGCATGCGAGGTATCCATGACTCAATCCCAGCCCTCTTCCGCCGACGCCCAGGGCAGACGGACTCCTGCCGACTACCAGACCCAGCTCGACGAGAAGCGCGATCGCCTCACCCAGCTGTTCGCCCCCTTCAATCCGCCCGCGCTGGAGTTGCACGCCTCCCCCGCCGAGCACTACCGGATGCGCGCCGAGTTCCGCATCTGGCACGAGGGGGATGACCTCTTCCACTGCATGTATGCACCGGCCACCAAGGAGATCATCCGGGTCGACAGCTTCCCCACCGCCAGCCTGCTCATCAACCGGCTGATGCCGGTGCTGCTGGCCGGGCTGCGCCCGCACCCCGTGCTGCGCAAGAAGCTGTTCCAGATCGACTACCTCTCCACCCAGTCCGGCCAGATCTGCGTCAGCCTGCTCTACCACCGCAAGCTGGAAGCCGAGTGGCAGCAGGCCGCCGAGGCGCTGCAGGCCGACCTGCGGGCCAAGGGGTTCGAGCTGCAACTGATTGGCCGCGCCCACAAGCAGAAGATCTGCCTGGGGGATGACTTCGTCATCGAACGCCTGACCGTGCAGGGGCGCGAGCTGGTCTACAAGCAGGTGGAAAACAGCTTCACCCAGCCCAACGCCGCCATCAACGAACAGATGCTGGGCTGGGCCCTGGACGTGACCAAGGGGAGCGAGGGGGACCTGCTGGAGCTCTACTGCGGTAACGGCAACTTCTCCATCGCCCTAGCGCAGAACTTTCGCAAGGTGCTGGCCACCGAGATCGCCAAGCCGAGCGTGGACTCCGCCCAGTTCAACATCGCCGCCAACGGTGTCGACAACCTGATCATCCTGCGCATGTCGGCGGAGGAGTTCACCATGGCGATGCGCGGCGAGCGGGAGTTCAACCGCCTCAAGGGGGTCGATCTCGGCGCCTACCAGTGCAACACCATCTTCGTCGACCCACCCCGGGCCGGTCTGGACGACGCCACCGTCAAGCTGGTGCAGGATTACGACAATATCCTCTACATCTCCTGCAACCCCGAGACCCTGCAGGCCAACATGGCCGTGCTCGGTGAAACCCACGAGATCGCCCGCTTCGCCCTGTTCGACCAGTTCCCCTGGACCCACCACATGGAAGCCGGGGTGTACCTGAAGCGCAAGGGCGGCTGATCCGGGCGGTTCCCCGGCTGCTCCATGGCAGCCGGAGCCGCTTTGGCCACTAAAGGGCGCGGATCCTGCCTCATCGCGCTGCCCCGACCCGCCACGGGACAAGTGGGGCGGCCCGATGCCAACCGGTTCATTCTGCCCCCCATCCCCCCGGGAGAAGGGGCAAAAACCCCCGCATTGATTAGTTATCCCGGTGCAGAGCGCGGACGCAGCCGTTATGCTGGCGACACGCCCACTCACGCCATGACCGGGGAACCACGCCACCATGCCACGCGTTCTGTTTGTTGAAGACGATCCCGAGATAGGCCAGCTCATCAGCAGCTGGCTCGGTCGCCACGACATCGAGGTGCTGCTGGAGACCCGGGGTGACCGGGCACTCGACAGGGCCCTGGCCGAGCAGCCGGATCTGGTGCTGCTCGACATCATGCTGCCGGGGCAGGATGGCCTCTCCCTGTGCCGGGATCTGCGCCCGCGCTTTGCCGGCCCCATCGTCATGCTCACCTCGCTCGACAGCGACATGAACCAGATCCTGAGCCTGGAGCTGGGGGCCAACGACTACATCCTCAAGACCACGCCCCCCCCGGTGCTGCTGGCCCGGCTGCGGGTCCAGTTTCGCCAGCAGGGGCAGAGCCAGCAGGCCGTGGTCCCCGCCGTTCCGCCCCAGCGCCTGCAGTTCGGCCGCCTCCAGATAGACGGCCCGGGTCGGGACGTGCGCCTCGATGGGGAGAGCATTCCCCTCTCCACCGCCGATTTCGACCTCCTGTGGGAGCTGGCCTGCCACGCCGGCCAGATCCTGGGGCGGGAGGCGCTGTTTCGCAGCCTGCGGGGGCGCGACTACGACGGCCAGGATCGCAGCATGGACGTGGCCATCTCCCGTCTGCGCCGCCGGCTCGGGGATGACAGCAACAACCCGACCCGCATCAAGACGGTGCGCCAAAAGGGTTATCTACTCGTACCCCAGGCCTGGGAATGAGCTGGTGTCTCACACGCCTGCACACCAGAAGCCAGGGAATGACAGCAACAACTCGATCTGGATCAAGACGGTGCGCCAGAAGGGTTATCTACTCGTACCCCAGGCTTGGGAATGAGCTGGTGTCTCACACGCCTGCACACCAGAAGCCAGGGAATGACAGCAACAACTCGATCTGGATCAAGACGGTGCGCCAGAAAGGTTACCTGCTGGTGCCCCAGGCCTGGGAATAAGCCCCGCCGAATGACCTTGATGCACTCAGCCTTCTCCCCTTGCGGGAGAAGGGTTGGGGATGAGGGGCAACAAGGCAATGTCCAGACACAATCCAGGCAAGAGGAGAGCCCCGATGCGACGCCTGTTTATCCAGTTCTATCTGTTGCTGATAGGCTGCTTCGCCCTCGCCATTCTGCTCATCGGGCTGGTCTATCAGGTCAGTGCAGAGCGGGCGGGGGACCGTTATCTGGAGCGGATGATGCAAGGCTCCCTCGGCCTGCTCACTGGCGAGCTGGCCCGGCTGCCGCCGGAACACTGGGCCACCCGCACCGGCGAGCAGAGCCGCCAGCTCAATCTGCCGCTGCAGATCGGCGTCCTCGCCAACCAGCCCCTGGCCAGCGAGGATCAGGCCTTCCTCGAGGCGGGCAACATCGTCATCGTCGAGGAGGATGACACCTTCCTGCAGCGCATCCCGAACACCGACAAGGTGCTGATCGTCGGCCCCGTCCCCTACCTCTCCTACCTGCACGAGCTGCACTGGGTGGACGTGGGGCTGCTGCTGCTCATCGGCCTTTCCCTCGGCCTGCCCATCCTGCTCTGGCTGCGCCCCCACTGGCGCGGCCTGCAACAGCTCGAACAGACCGCCCGCCGGGTCGGCGACGGGGATCTCTCCTGTCGCACCGGTTTGCCGCCCGGCAGCAGCCTGGGCCGGGTCGGCCGCACCTTCGACCAGATGGCGGAGCAGTTGCAGGCCATGCTGGCCAGTCGCAAGCAGTTGACCGACGCCATCGCCCACGAGCTGCGCTCCCCCCTGGTGCGGCTGCGCTATCGCCTCGCCATGCTGGCCGAGCCTCCCTCACCCGAGGAGCAGCAGGGACTGGAGCGGGACCTCGGCGCCCTCGATGCCCTCATCGAGGAGATGCTGACCTATGCCAGGCTCGATCGCCCCGAACTGCCGCTGCAATGCAGCGATCTGGAGCTCGGCAGCTGGGCCGGCAGCCGCCTGGCCGACTGGCAGGCCCTGCGACCGGACAAGCGGCTCGACTTCGTGCGCCCGGCCATGCCCCTGCCCTGGCGCGGCGACACCCGATTGCTGGACCGGGCGCTGGAAAACCTCATCGGCAACGCCCTGCGCCATGCCACCAGCCAGGCAAGCCTCTGCATAGCGCGACAGGGGGACGACTATCTGCTGGAGGTCGCCGACGATGGCCCCGGCATCGATCCCGCGCTGGCCCCGCAAATCTTCGAGCCCTTCGTGCGCCTGGATCAGAGCCGGGACAGACGCACCGGCGGCGCCGGGCTGGGGTTGGCCATCGTGCGCAGCATCGCCCACCACCACGGCGGCGAGGTGCAACTGCTGCCAAGCAGCAGCGGTGCCCGTTTCTGCCTGATCCTGCCCGTACATTTGGATACAAACCGTCACCAGTCGCTCACTGAACCGCAGGTCGAACAGCCCTAGGATGAAGTCATGGAGAAACGCTCCATGTCATCAAACCGAACGAGGAACTGGAATATGAACAAGCTGATCCCCCTGACTCTGGCCGCTGTCTTCGCCCTGACCTCCGGCTTCACCATGGCCGCCACCCCGACCAAGGCCGCCGCTCCCCACGCCACCCAGACCAAGGTCGTGAAAAAGCATCACAAGGCTGCCCACGCCAAGGCGCCGGCCGTCAAGGTTGCTCCCAAGACCAAGTAAGCCGCCCGCTCCCGCCATGAAAAAGGGGCCCCCGACAGGGGCCCCTTCTGTTTTTTGCGTACTTGCCGTGACTCAACCCAGCATGTAATCCCCTGGCAGTTCGATGCGGGCCACCCCGGAGGCAACCGCCGCCAGCGCCACGGCACGGGCAACCCGCGGCAGCAGGCGGGCATCCATGGGCTTGGGAATGACGTAATCCTTGCCGAAGGCGAGTTCACTCACGCCAGCAGCGGTCAGCACCTCGGCGGGCACCGGCTCCTTGGCCAGAGCACGGATCGCCTCCACTGCCGCAATCTTCATGGCATCGTTGATGCGGCTGGCACGGGCGTCGAGGGCACCGCGGAAGATGAAGGGGAAGCAGAGCACGTTGTTGATCTGGTTCGGGTAGTCCGAGCGGCCGGTTCCCATGATGAGATCCCCGCGCACACCGTGAGCCAGGGCAGGCTTGATCTCGGGGTCCGGGTTGGAGCAGGCGAAGATCACCGGGTTGGGGGCCATCAGGGCCACCGCCTCGGCGGGTAGTACGTCCGGGCCGGAGACGCCGACGAAGACGTCAGCCCCGTCGATGACATCCGTCAGGGTACGCAGGGGGGTGTCGTTGGCGAAACGCTGCTTGTACTGGTTGAGATCGGTGCGGCCGCTGTGGATCACACCCTGGCGGTCCAGCATGAAGATGTTGTGCGGCGCAGCCCCGCACTTGATCAGCAGATCCATGCAGGCGGTGGCGGCGGCACCGGCGCCCATGCAGACGATGCGGCTGGTGCCAATCTCCTTGCCCTGCACTTCCAGCGCGTTGAGCAGGCCGGCGGCGGTGACGATGGCGGTACCGTGCTGGTCATCGTGGAACACCGGGATGTCGCAGCGGGCGATCAGCGCCTCTTCAATCTCGAAGCACTCGGGGGCCTTGATGTCTTCCAGGTTGATGCCGCCGAAGGTGTCGGCGATGGCGGCCACCGTATCGATGAACTGGGCGCTGGTCTCGTGCTTCACCTCGATGTCGATGGCGTCGATGTCGGCAAAGCGCTTGAACAGCAGGGCCTTGCCCTCCATCACCGGCTTGGAGGCCAGCGGGCCCAAATTGCCCAGCCCCAGGATGGCGGTGCCGTTGGAGATGACGGCCACCAGGTTGCCCTTGCCGGTGTAACGGTAGG
Organism: Aeromonas sp. QDB25; assembly: GCF_027707725.1. Lineage (NCBI taxonomy): Bacteria > Pseudomonadati > Pseudomonadota > Gammaproteobacteria > Aeromonadales > Aeromonadaceae > Aeromonas > Aeromonas sp. QDB25. Next base: position 53,701 of record NZ_JAPCIZ010000013.1, read on the forward strand.
CATCGGCCGGATTGGCGGCGATCTCGCGTACCGGTTCGGCAACGCCCGGGCTGTAGGCCAGCGCCAGATCGCCAGCGGTCTCGGCGGGCTTGGTGAGGGCGATGGCGATTTTGCCCGGAACGGGTTGGGCGTGGTAGTCGAGTGCCTGTTGGCGGAGATCGTGCTGCTGATCGGACATGGGGGACCCCGATACGGAAATGAATGAGTGATGCGTTGGCTCGCCAGCGGGCGAGGGCTGAGGATCATAAAGAAATCCCCCGCCCTTTCACAGCATAAAATATCGCTGGATAGCAATGACACGCTAATCAGTAGCATGTCATGCCACCCAAAACTACCCAATTAGTTATAGATTCGATTTCAATCCATGACTGGAATGCCGGCTTTTGCCTCTGCCTGCCGGGCGATGGCCTCCGTCATCCCCTGGAAGATGAAGAGGTGGAACGGCAGCATGGCAAGCCAGTAGGCCAGCCCCCAGGCCCCCTGCGGATGCCAGTGGGCCGTCACCCGCAGCCGAGTCAGGCCGGACTCCAAGGGCTGGATGTTGAACTCCAGCCGACCGACGCCGGGGGCCTTCATGTTGAACAGCAGATCCAGCCTGCGTCCTTCATCCCCCCCGAGGATCTGCCAGGAGTCCAGCATGTCCCCCTTCACGAAGCGATCCGGGTTGGTACGTCCCCGGGTCCGGGCCGGGCCGCCGATCAGATGATCCATCCATTCGCGCACCACCCACAGCTCGTTCATGTAGAAGTAGCGCTGCTCACCCCCCAGTTGCTGCAACACCTGCCACACCACCTCGGGGGCGGCGAGGCAATCCGCCTCCCCGCTGGCGGTGCGGTCGTAGAAGCCATATTCGGGATGACGCCAGCGCAGACCAAGGGGCGTCTCCTCCCCGTGCTGCTCGGCACCGAGCCTCTGCTCCAGCGCCAGGCTCTCCGCCAGCGCCTCATCGAAGCTGAGCAGATGCTGGGGCAGCAGGGCGCGCAAGGGGCCGTCATCCGCCGGGATGTCGTGCTTGAGCCCCCCCACCAGCGCCTTGGCGATGGGTTGGGGAACCGAGGTGGCGAACTGCAGCCACCAGGCGGAGAGCCGGGGGCTCAAAAAGGGGATCGGAATGATGGGGCAGCGTTTGCCGATATGGGCGGCGAATTTCTGGAGCTGCTGCTGGTAGCTGAGCAGCTCGGGGCCGGCCGCATTGAAGATCTGGCCATCCACCCCGTCGGCCTCCACCAGCCCGCCCAGATAGTGCAAGAGGTTGGAGAGGGCGATGGGGGGCGTGCGGGAGCGCACCCACTTGGGCGTCACCATCATGGGCAGGTTGTACACCAGATCCCGCATCACCTCGAACGCCGCCGAGCCGGGGCCTATGATGATGCCGGCACGCAGCTCTACCGTGGGCACCCCTGCGCTGCGAAACAGCTCCCCACAGTAGCGCCGGGAGTTGAGGTGGCGACTGTTGCAGGGCTCGGGCTGGATGGCGCCGAGATAGATGATGCGGCGCACCCCGGCGGCACGGGCGGCAGCGGCGAAGTTCTTCACTCCCTGCTGCTCCAGCCGGTGAAAACCGGCCCCCGCCCCCATGGCGTGTACCAGATAGAAGACGGTGTCGACCCCCGCCAGCGCAGGGGGCAGGGTGGCCGGCTTGAGGCTGTCGGCGAGGCGAAACGCCACCCCCTCCGGCAGACGGCAGGGACGACGGGCCCCGGCGATGACCCTGTACCCCAGACCCTGCAGATGAGGCACCAGGTAGGATCCTATGTACCCGGCAGCTCCCATCACCAGACATGTGCGCATCGGCTCTTCTCCCTTGGTTGAGCCAACACCATAGGGCAAAGCGGGGAATTACAGAATGGCGGCCAATAAAAAAGGCACCCGATGGGCGCCTTTTTCAGAATTCTTCAGAAGCAAGATTACTTCTTGGAGGTCAAACCACCGAAACGCTTGTTGAACTTGTCTACGCGGCCGCCGCTAGAAACTTCTTTCTGCTTGCCGGTGTAGAACGGGTGGCACTCGGAGCACACGTCCAGGTTCAGATCTTTACCGATGGTAGAGAAGGTGTTGATGACGTTACCGCAAGAGCACTTGGCGGTGATGGCTACGTAGTCAGGATGGATACCAGCTTTCATGGACAACCTCAATTATCAGGCCGTGTCGCCATCCGATCTCTTGTCGGACACCACACGATTGTTGAACACAGTTTCAAAGGCTGCGAATAATATAGGAAACGCCTGAGATCAGGCAAGTGGCTTCGCAGAAAAAATAGGCAACCCCTGGTGAATTCTTCCCAAACGCTGGATCTGGTTCGTGTGGCTGTGCCGGTGCCGTTACGCCGTCATTTCGACTATCTCTCTCCCCTGCCCTTGCCTGCCCCCGGTTGCCGGGTCGAGATCCCGTTCGGCCCGCAGACCCTGGTCGGTCTGGTGGTGGATCACCCGACCGAGAGCCAGGTCCCCCGCAACAAATTAAAGCCCTTGAAGAGGGTGCTCGACAGCGCCCCCGTGCTGGGGCCCGACATTCTGGCGCTGATGGCCTGGAGCGCCGGTTACTACCAGCACCCGCTGGGAGAGGTACTGCCCCACGCCCTGCCGGTGCTGGTGCGCAAGGGGGAGCCCGCCGCCTATCGGGAGCTGGAGTTCTGGTTTGCCACCGATGCGGGCATGGCCATCGACCTCAACGAGCTCAAGCGGGCGGCCAAGCAGCAGCAGGCCCTCGCCTTGCTGCGCAAGGGGCCGCAGACCCCCTCCGCCCTCAAACAGGAGGAGATCCAGAGCGCAGCCCTCACCGCGCTGGAGAAGAAGGGACTGCTGGAGAAGCGCTCGCTGGAGCCGAGCCATGATGGCGACTGGGCCACCCGCTTCGAGCCGGGTGAGGGGCTGCGCCTCAACGGTGAGCAGGCGCTGGCGGTGGCCGCCGTCACCAGCCAGAGCAACAAGTTCAGTGCTTTCCTGCTGGACGGCATCACGGGCTCCGGCAAGACCGAGGTTTACCTCAGCATCCTCGAGCCCCTGCTCAAGGCGGGCAAGCAGGCGCTGGTGATGGTGCCGGAAATCGGCCTCACCCCCCAGACCATCAACCGCTTCCGGCGCCGCTTCAACGTGCCCGTGGTGGCGATGAACTCCGCCATGAACGACAGGGAGCGGCTCGATGCCTGGCTGGCCTGCCGCGACGGCGGTGCCGCCATTCTGATCGGCACCCGATCCGCGGTGTTCACGCCGTTCAAGGACCTCGGCATCATCATCATCGACGAGGAGCACGACGGCTCCTTCAAGCAGCAGGACGGCTTTCGCTACCACGCGCGAGATCTGGCGGTGATGCGGGCCCATCGCGCCGGCATTCCCATCCTGCTTGGATCTGCCACCCCGTCGCTGGAGACGCTGCACAACGCCCGTAGCGGCAAGTATCACCACCTCACTCTCACTCGCCGCGCCGGCAACGCCCAGACCGCTCGCCAGGTGATCCTCGACATCAAGAACGTGCGGCTGCAGGCCGGGCTCTCCCCCCAGCTGGAGCAGCTGATGGCCGAGCACCTGGCGGCGGGCAACCAGGTGATGCTGTTTCTCAACCGCCGGGGCTATGCGCCGGCACTCATCTGCCACCAGTGCGGCTGGAGTGCCGCCTGCGAGCGCTGTGACGCCTGGTACACCTGGCACCAGGCCGGTCGGCGGCTGCACTGCCACCACTGCGACAGCGTGCGCCCGCTGCCCCACCACTGTCCCGAGTGTGGCAGCAACGAGCTCATCGGCTCCGGGGTCGGCACCGAACAGCTGGAGCAGCTGCTCGGCACCGTGTTCCCCCAATATCCGGTGGTGCGCATCGACCGGGACAACACCCGGCGCAAAGGGGAGCTCGAAACCCACCTCGGCGACATCAAAGCGGGCAAGTACAAGATCCTGATCGGCACCCAGATGCTGGCCAAGGGCCACCACTTCCCGGATGTGACTCTGGTAGGGCTGCTGGATGTGGATGGTGCGCTATTCAGTGCCGATTTTCGCGCCGCCGAGAAGCTGGCCCAGCTCTACACCCAGGTGGCGGGCCGGGCTGGTCGCGCCAGCAAACCGGGGCTGGTGGTGCTGCAGAGCCACCATCCCGAACACGCCCTGCTGCAGGATCTGACCCAGAACGGCTATGGCCACTTCGCCGACACGGCGCTGAAAGAGCGCCGCCTGCTGGGGCTGCCACCGTTCAGCCATCAGGGACTGTTCCGGGCCGAGGCCAACGGCCGCGACGAGGTACAGCTGTTCCTCAGTCGCCTCGCCGATACCCTGCGCAGCGCCCGCTATCCCCAGGTGCAGGTGCTGGGGCCCATCAGCGGCTTCATGGAGCGCAAGGCGGGCAAGTTTCGCATGCAGCTACTGGTGCAGGGGCCCAGCCGGGCACCGCTGGCCCAGTTGCTCGACTGGGCAGTGAAGGAGCTGGAGGGGTGGCCCGAGACCAAGCGGGTGCGCTGGAGTCTGGATATCGACCCCACGGAACTGAACTAGCGCGGCTCTGCCAGCACGGCCTCCGCCAACACCCTGGCCTGTTCCAGAGCCAGGGGCTGCTGATAGCTGTGGGCCATCACCACGGCCCCTTCCAGCAGCAGGCATAATCCGGTGGCCTGCACCTCGGTGCATTCGAGGGCCTCCCTGACCCAGTTCAGCAACGCCCGCTTGTGGGCCACCACCAGCTTGCGCACCGTGTGGCGAGGATCGGAGAACTCGGCGCTCGCGTTGATGAAGTTGCAGCCGTAGAAGTCACTGCGACCAAACCAGTCCGCAAAGCCATCGAGCAGCGCCAGCAACCTGGCCTCCCGCCCCGACACCCCATCCATCCTGGCATCAAGCAGGGCAAAGAACTCCGCATCCCGTGCCATCAGCACCGCTTCGATCAAGGCATCCTTGGTGGGGAAGTGGCGATAGAGGGTGCGTTTGGTACTGCCTGCCTCGGCCCAGATGCGATCGATGCCGGTGGCGTGAAAGCCGTGACGATTGAACAGCCGATAGGCTGTCGTCATCAGCTGTTGCCGTTTTTCGCTCATGGTGACTTTCCTCTTGAAGTACACCGATCTGTCTACCTAATGTCGCAGGCTGGATCAAGTGATCCGGCACAGACAAGGAGACAGGAGATGGAAACAAGACGATGGCGAAGTGCCTGGCTGGCAGGGCTCGGTGCCTGCCTGGCCATAATGTTGCTCGGCTGGCTGGACATGAGCTGGCAGTCGACCCTGTTGATGGCACCGTTCGGGGCAAGCTGTGTGCTGCTCTTCTCACTGCCGGACAGTCCGCTGGCCCGTCCGCAGAACGTGCTGGGAGGCCATCTGCTATCGGCCACCGTGGGGTTGGTGGTGCAATTGCTACCGCTACCGATGGAGCTCAAGCTGGCGCTGGGTGTGGGCCTGTCCATTGCACTCATGCAGGGACTGGGGCTGATCCACCCACCCGCCGGAGCCAATCCACTGTTGATCCTGCTCACCACCCAGTCCTGGCCTTTCCTCTGGCAAACAGTGCTGCCCGGCGCCTTGCTGCTGATCATGGTGAGTCATTGCGCCAGGCGGCTGCAAACGTCACGACTCACACCCACATAAACAACGAGGGGGCCAAGGCCCCCTCGTTGTTTAATAGCAAGGCAAAGATGGCTTATTCGGCGACCTGGGAGACCCCGGTCAGGCGCACCTCGACCCGGCGATCCGGGGCCAGACAGGCGATCATCTGCGCCTTGGCGCCATCCGGGCAGCTGCCCCCGGTCACGGGCGAAGACTCTCCCCGCCCTTCGGCACGCACCTTGTCGGCAAACAATCCCTTGGCGATGAGATAATCCGCCACCGTGCGGGCACGCTGTTCGGAGAGGGACTGGTTGTAGGCCTCCGAGCCGATGCGGTCGGTATGACCGATCACCGTCGCCACCCCGTCTTTCGGATTGGCCGCCAGGATCTGGGCAAACAGGTTGTCGAGGGCCTGGCTGGCGGCTGGCTTCAGGGTCGCCTTGTTGAACTCGAACAGCACATCGGAATCCAGGCTGAACTGCTTCTCCACCAGCACGGGGGCCGGGGCGGGCGCAGGTTCGGGCGCAGGCGTTGGTGCCACCGGCTCGTCGCCGATCTGGCCGAAGCGATAGAGCATGCCGACCGACAGCAGGCCGTTGTCCATCTCGATGCCTGACTCGTCGAGGGAAGTCTTGCCAAGGGGGGTGGTGTACTGGTATTCGAGGCGGGCGGCCCAATCCTTGTCGATGGCGTATTCGACCCCCAGCGCCCCGACAAAGGCGGCACCATGATATTTGTTGCCCTCATGGGATTCGGAGAGGCTGCTGGTGCCATCGCTGGCCCTGACGTTGAGTGAGCTCTCGGTCCAGGCATAGGCCCCCCCGAGACGACCGTAGATATCCAGTGCCGAGGTTGCAGGCAGGATAATCTTCATGGTGGCCTGCACCATCTGGGCCTTGGCCTCGCCATCGAGTGCGAAATCAACCCCATTGCCCGAGTAGTGCTTGTCCACCTGATACTTGCCGAGCCAGTCATAGCCGAGCTCAATCGCCACGTTTCTGTTCACCTGATAACCGGCAAACAGCCCCAGACCGAGATCATCGCTGTTCTCGTTCACCTTGGTCGCATCGAACAGCTCTTCGACCTGAGCGTTGTAATCCACCCCGTAATAATTTGACCAGCCGGCCTTGCCGCCGACATACCAGGTGTTGTCCTGGGCGGCAGCCTGCACCGTCCCTGTTGCCATCAAAGCGCCGATCAGGACGGCGAGCATAGATCTGTTCATGGATGAGCCCCTGCAATGAATTGTTATGACGCTGCTGCGTCTCTCTTCCCTGACGGGGCCCTGAACCCAAGCCCCGCATTCAGATTATCCCATCTGCAACCAGCCTCAAACGACCAGGGACTCAGGAGTGTGATATTACCGACATTATCAGCCACCGTGCCCCCAATCATGGGGGCCGGCGCGTTGCCCATAAAAAAACGAAGAGCCGGGCTCTTCGTTTTTCATCTGGCAAGGGGATGGCCCCGCTCACTGACTGCCCTGGCTCGCCAGGAACAGCCGGTAGGCGGGGTCGTCGCTCACCTCTTTCCAGCCGTAGCCAATCTCGTGCAGGTAGTCGTGGAAAGCCGCCACGTCCTCGTCCGGCAGCTCGAAGGCGCAGAGCACCCGTCCGTAGTCGGCGCCGTGGTTGCGGTAGTGGAACAGGCTGATGTTCCAGCGACAGCCCAGGGTCTCCAGAAAGCGCATCAGGGCACCCGGCTGCTCCGGGAACTTGAAGCTGTAAAGACGCTCACCGAGGGGCCGGACCGGGCGACCGCCAATCATGTAGCGCACGTGGTTCTTGGCCAGCTCGCTCTCGGTCATGTTGACCACCGGATAGCCGTTGCCGCCGAGCTGATCGATGATCTGGCCCAGCTCCTCGTCACCGCCGGTGAGGCGCACCGAAACGAACAGCGACGCCTGCTCTGCGTCCGCATAGCGATAGTTGAACTCGGTCACCATGCGGGGCCCCAGCTGACGGCAGAAGTCGAGGAAGGCCCCCTTGCGCTCGGGGATGGTCACCGCCAGCATGCCCTCGCGCTTCTCGCCGATCTCGCAGCGCTCGGAGACGTAGCGCAGGCTGTGGAAGTTGACGTTGGCGCCGGACAAAATGGCCGCCATCCGACCACCCTTGACCTGCTCGCGCTCGCTGTACGCTTTCAGGCCCGCCAGGGACAAGGCCCCCGACGGCTCGGCGATGGCGCGGCAGTCATCGAAGATGTCTTTCAGTGCGGCGCAGATCTGGTCGTTGGAGACGGTCACCACCTCGTCCAGATACTGGTTGCACAGGCGGAAGGTCTCCTCGCCGATGCGCTTGACCGCCACCCCGTCCGCAAACAGGGAGACCCGCTCCAGATTGACCGGCTCGCCGGCCGCCAGCGCAGCCTTGAGACAGGCGGACCCCTCCGCCTCCACCCCGATCACCTTCACATCCGGCAGCAGCTGCTTGATGTAGACCGCCACCCCGGCGGCCAGGCCGCCGCCGCCCACCGGCACGAAGACGTGGGTGAGGTGGGTATCCTGCTCCAGCAGCTCCTTGCCGATGGTGCCCTGGCCGGCGATCACCTCGACGTCGTCGAACGGCGGGATCAGGGTGTAGCCCTCCAACTCGGCGAGGCGGCGGCTCTCGCCGTAAGCCTCATCGAAGCTGTTGCCAAACAGCATGACGTTGCCGCCCTGACGGCGCACCGCGTCGATCTTGATGTCCGGCGTGGTCTTGGGCATCACGATGATCGCCTTGATGCCGAGCTTGGCGGCCGACAGGGCGACCCCCTGGGCGTGGTTGCCGGCGGAGGCGGCGATGACGCCGCGCTCCTTCTGCTCCTGGGTCAGGGTGGCAATCTTGTGGTAGGCGCCGCGCAGCTTGAAGGAGTGAACCGGTTGCAGATCCTCCCGCTTCAGACTGACGTGATTGCCAAGCCGCTCGGAGAGTTTCTTCAGGGTTTGCAAAGGGGTGACCCGCGCCGCCTCGTAGACGGGGGAGAGCAGTACCTTGCGTAGATAATCCGCCGCAGAGACCATGGTTTATACCCCCGTCTCGTTGCGAAGGGCGCGCAATGCGCCCATATCATGACAGCTCATCCTCTCACTCCCCCAGCAGGGTGCGATCGCGCACCGCGCCCTTGTCGGCGCTGGTGGCGAACATGGCGTAGGCGCGCAGGGCAAAGGAGACCTCGCGCTGACGATCGACCGGCTTCCAGCCACGGGCAGAGACGGCGGCGCGACGGGCAGCCAGCACGCTGTCGGCCACCTCCAGCACCATGCTGCGGGCCGGGATGTCGATGTTGATGATGTCGCCATCCTCCACCAGACCGATAGTGCCACCAGAGGCCGCCTCCGGGGAGACGTGGCCGATGGAGAGACCCGAGGTACCGCCGGAGAAGCGACCGTCGGTGATGAGGGCACACGCCTTGCCCAATCCCATGGACTTGAGATAGGTGGTGGGATAGAGCATCTCCTGCATGCCGGGGCCCCCTTTCGGGCCCTCGTAGCGGATCACCACCACTTCACCGGCTTTCACCGTGCCGTCCAGAATGCCGCTCACCGCGCTCTCCTGGCTCTCGAATACCCGGGCCGGGCCGCGGAAGGTGAGGTTCTCCTCATCCACCCCGGCGGTCTTGACGATGGCCCCGTTGAGGGCGAGGTTGCCAGCGAGGACCGCCAGGCCACCTTCCTGGCTGTAGGCGTGATCGAAGGAGCGGATGCATCCCTCGGCGCGGTCCAGATCCAGCTCGGGCCAGCGGCAATCCTGACTGAACGCCTTGGTGGTACGGATACCGGCAGGGCCTGCACGGTAGAAGTCGTGAACCCCCTTGTCATTGCTGCGGCTGACGTCATATTCGGCCAGCAGCTCCACCAGGGAGGTGCCCAGCACGTTGCGGGTATCCCCGTGCACCAGGCCCGCTTTTTCCAGCTGACCCAGGATGGCGACCACGCCGCCGGCGCGGTGCACGTCTTCCATGTGGTACTTCTGGGTGGAAGGCGCCACCTTGCAGAGCTGGGGCACCTTGCGGGACATGCGGTCGATGTCGGCCATGGTGAAGTCGACACCCGCCTCCTGGGCTGCCGCCAGCAGGTGCAGCACGGTGTTGGTGGAGCCGCCCATGGCGATGTCGAGCGCCATGGCGTTCTCGAACGCCGCCTTGGTGGCGATGTTGCGCGGCAGTGCCGAGGCATCGTCCTGCTCATACCAGCGCTTGGCCAGAGTGACGATGCGCTGGCCCGCCAGCTTGAACAGCTGCTCGCGATCGGCGTGGGTTGCCAACAGGGAGCCGTTGCCCGGCTGGGAGAGACCCAGTGCCTCGGTCAGGCAGTTCATGGAATTGGCGGTGAACATGCCGGAGCAGGAGCCGCAGGTGGGGCAGGCGCTGCGCTCGATCTGATCGCTCTGTGCATCGGAGACCTTGGGGTCAGCGCCCTGGATCATGGCGTCCACCAGATCCAGCTTGATGATCTGGTCGGAGAGCTTGGTCTTGCCCGCTTCCATGGGGCCGCCGGAGACAAAAATGACCGGGATGTTGATGCGCAGGGCAGCCATCAGCATCCCCGGGGTGATCTTGTCGCAGTTGGAGATGCAGACCATGGCGTCGGCGCAGTGGGCGTTGACCATGTACTCCACCGAGTCGGCGATGAGTTCGCGGGACGGCAGGGAATAGAGCATGCCACCGTGGCCCATGGCGATGCCGTCATCCACGGCGATGGTGTTGAACTCCTTCGCGACCCCGCCAGCCGCCTCGATTTCGCGGGCGACCAGCTGGCCCAGATCCTTGAGGTGGACGTGGCCCGGCACGAACTGGGTGAAAGAGTTGACCACGGCGATGATGGGCTTGCCGAAATCCTGATCGGTCATGCCGGTGGCACGCCAGAGGGCGCGGGCCCCGGCCATGTTACGTCCGTGGGTGGTGGTGGCGGATCTCAACTTCGGCATTGTCTCTACTCCCTGAATGCCCCTGGGGCGCATTGTCTTTCAATATGAATGTGTGATTCGCGGATCGGGAATCGATCCTGGTGAAGGCACCTCGGGAGCCTTCACCGGAAGCGACTCGGGGAGGCGTGACGCCTCCCCGCTATCATCAGTCGTTGACCGGCGTCAGCCAGCCCCACTTGTCTTCGGTCTTGCCGTTGAACAGGCCGAAGAAGGCGTTCTGCAACTGCTCGGTCACCGGGCCACGGCAACCGGCGCCCACCTTCATCCGATCCACCGAGCGCACCGGGGTCACCTCGGCGGCGGTGCCGGTCATGAAGATTTCGTCTGCGACGTACAGCGCTTCACGGGGCAGCGCCTGCTCGCGTACCTCGTAACCCAAGTCGCGCGCCAGCGTCATGATGGTGTCGCGGGTGATGCCGGGCAGGATGGCGGCGGTGGCGGGCGGGGTGAACAGCACGCCGTTCTTCACCAGAAACAGGTTCTCCCCCGCCCCTTCGCTCAGATAGCCGTTCACATCCAGCGCCAGCCCCTCGGCGAAGCCGTTGCGCTTGGCCTCGCGGCTGATGAGCTGGGAAGAGAGATAGTTGCCCCCCGCCTTGGCACCGGTCGGGATGGTGTTGGGAGCGAGCCGGTTCCAGGAGGTGACGCACACATCCACTCCGTTTTTCAACCCCTCTTCACCGAGGTAGGCGCCCCAGGGCAGGGCCGCGACCATGAGGTCGGCCTTGGCATCCAGCGGCGGATGCAGCCCCAGCCCCACGTTGCCGACAAAGGCCAGCGGGCGCAGGTAGCCGCTCTTCAGGCCGTTCTCGCGCACCACGGTGCGGCAGGCTTCATTCACTTCGGACTCGCTGTAGGGGACGTCCATCCAGTAGATCTTGGCGGAGTCGAACAGGCGGCGGGTGTGCTCCTGCAGGCGGAAGATGCAGGTCCCCTTGGGAGTGTCATAGGCCCGCACCCCCTCGAACACCGAGGATCCGTAGTGCAGGGCATGGCTCATGACATGCACCTGGGCATCCTGCCAGGGGACCAGCTTGCCGTTGAACCAGATGTATTGGGGGTGGGCGGCGGATTGGGAAGGCTGTGACATTGGCTTGGCTCCTTAAGCTCTGATCCGGGGTTGCTGTTCCAGTGCATCGACCCGGGAGACATCCACCAGCTTCACCAGCTGGCTCCACAACTGCTGGATGGGACGTACCGATTCGACAGTAACCGTGATCCGCAGCTGTTGGCAATCCTGCTCCATGTTGAGGGCGCAGAGATTGAAACCGCGGTGACGGACCACCCGCAGCACCCGTTCCATCACTTCGGGTCTGGGTTGGGCATGGATTTCCAGGGTGCTGGTATTGAGCTGGTTCATGGGCGTTGCTCCATCATCTTGTGGTTGGCGACTCCTGGCGGAACCAGGGGCCAGACATTTTCTTCCTCTGAAATAGCCACATGCAGCAGATAGGCACTCTCGCTCGCCAGCAGGCGATCCAGTGCCGGACCTATCTCTTCCTTGCATGTGATGGTCTCACCTGGGATGCCGAAGGCGGCGGCCAGAGCGACGAAATCGGGGTTGTCGGACAGATTGGTCTCGCTGTAGCGACCGTCGAAGAACAGCTCCTGCCATTGGCGCACCATGCCGAGGCGCTGGTTGTCCAGCAGCACCATCTTCACCTTGAGCCGGGCACGGCGGATGGTGCCGAGCTCCTGCACGTTCATCATGAAGGAGCCGTCCCCGCTCACCAGCACCACCTCGTCATCGGGGCGCGACATCTTGGCGCCGATGGCGGCGGGCAGGCCAAAGCCCATGGTGCCTAGGCCGGCACTGGACAGGTGGTTGCGCGGGCTGGTGAAACGCATGTGCTGGGCCACCCACATCTGGTGCTGACCCACGTCGCAGGCCACCACGCTGGTGTCAAGCAGCTGGCTTGAAAGCTCTTTGAGCAGGGCCGGGGCGTAGATGGCCTGACCCGGATGGTCGTAGCGGAAGGCGTATTCCCGAGCCATGGTGGCGCAGTGCTCGCGCCAGGGGTCGAGGGTCAGCGTCATCGCCAGGGCGGGCAGCACACGCTTGAGATCCGTGGTGATGCCCACATCGGCGGCGCGACGCTTGCCGAACTCGGCGGCGTCCACATCCAGGTGGATCACCTTCGCCTCGGGGGCAAACTCTTCCAGCTTGCCGGTCACCCGATCATCGAAACGGGCGCCCACCACCACCAGCAGATCGCACTGCTGTACCGCCAGGTTGGCGGCCTTGGTACCGTGCATGCCGAGCATGCCCAGATAAACGGGGCTGTCGGGGTCGAGGGCACCTATCCCCTTGAGGGTGGTGACCGCCGGCATCCCCGTGGTGGCGGCAAAGTCGCGCAGCTGCTGCTCGGCATTGGCCATGCCCACCCCGCCGCCGACGTAGAGTACCGGACGCTCAGCACCGGCCAGCAGGGTACGGGCGACCGTCAGTTCGGCCGAATTCAGGGGGTCGGGTTCCTCCACTGCAAACAGCGGGCTTTGAGAGGGAACGGCGGCCAGTTGCACATCCTTGGGCAGGTCGATGAGCACGGGGCCCGGACGCCCTTCGGTGGCGATGGCGAAGGCTTCGGCAATGACCCGTCCCAGATCCGCCGGGTCCGTCACCATGAAGGAGTGCTTGGTGCAGGAAAGGGACATGCCGAGCACGTCCACTTCCTGAAAGGCATCGGTACCGACGGCGGCGCAGGGCACCTGGCCGCTGATGGCCACCAGCGGTACCGAATCGAGCAGTGCCTCCGCGAGGCCGGTGACCAGGTTGGTGGCGCCGGGGCCAGAGGTGGCGATGCAGACCCCCACCTGACCGGAAGCGCGGGCATAACCCACCGCAGCCATGGCGGCACCCTGCTCGTGGCGGCAGAGCTGATGGGCCAGGCCACCGTCATACAGGGCGTCGTAGACCGGCATGATGGCTCCGCCCGGGTAACCAAACACCTGAGTCACACCCTGTTTCTTGAGAGCCTGTACCAAAAACTGCGCGCCGTTCATGTGGAAAATCCTGTCCTTTGGTCGAAAAAAAACCCCCGGGCCGTGAGGCTCGGGGGTCGCTTGTTTCGTTCTGTCCGGTGGTGGGTCTATCCCTTGTTCCGTGCAGCCAAACGAGCCCCGAGCGGTGAGATAATAATCACCACTAGGACCACAATAATGCTGACGAAACGGGAGGCCATGTTCATAGTTACAACCGGAAATCCTGTGAAATGAGAGCGGAGCTTGCCGCGAATGGCTATTAGAACTAGCACGGTGATTTTTATTGGGCAAGCATTTTTTACCTGACAAGACTCTGATTTTGACTGCTCTGAAACCTGACGACTGGAACAAAAAACTAATAAAAAACGGTTAACCAGCATATACATCAAACCAAGGACGGTATTTATGTCATTAGCTGTTGTTTATAGCCGTGCCAGCCTGGGGATAGCGGCGCCGCAAGTCACGGTGGAGGTGCACCTCTCCAACGGCCTGCCCGCCTTCAACATGGTGGGGTTGCCGGAAACCTCGGTGAAAGAGTCGCGGGATCGGGTGCGCAGCACCCTGCTCAACGGCAATTTCGAATTTCCAGCCAAGCACATCACGGTCAACCTGGCCCCTGCGGATCTGCCCAAAGAGGGGGGCCGCTTCGACCTGGCCATCGCTATCGGCATTCTCGCCGCATCCAAGCAGATACCCGCAAAATACCTGCTCGATCACGAATTTTTAGGGGAATTGGCCCTGACGGGCGAGATCCGCCCCGTACTTGGGGTGCTCCCCTCGGTGCTCGCCTGCCGCGACGCAGGGCGCACCCTGCTGGTCCCACGGGAGAACGGTCCGGAGGCTTCCCTCATACAGGATGCCGAGGTGCGCACCGCCCACCAGCTGCTGGCGGTCACCGCCTGGCTGGCGGACCAGTACGAACTGCCGCTGCCGGAACCCCAGAGCGCGGAGACCCTGCCCGACGTGCCGGATCTGCAGGATGTGATCGGTCAGTCCCAGGCGAAGCGGGCGCTGGAGATCGCCGCAGCTGGCAGCCACAACCTGCTGTTCATCGGCCCCCCCGGCACCGGCAAGAGCATGTTGGCCAGCCGTCTGCCCGGCATTCTGCCACCGCTGAGCGAACAGGAGGCGCAGCAGACCGCCGCCATCCACTCCATCGGCGGCCTCACCCCCCGCGCCGGCCACTGGCACCACAGGCCGTATCGCACGCCCCATCACAGCGCCTCGGCAGTGGCGCTGGTGGGCGGGGGTACCCATCCCAGGCCTGGCGAAATTTCCCTCGCCCACAACGGGGTCCTATTTCTGGATGAACTGCCGGAGTTCGATCGCAAGGTGCTCGACTCCCTTCGCGAGCCGCTGGAAACCGGGCACATTACCATCAGTCGTGCCGCCCGCCAGGTGGATTTTCCCGCCCGCTTCCAGCTGGTGGGTGCCATGAATCCCAGCCCCTGCGGCCATTATGGCGACGGCCAGACCCGCTCCAGCCCGGATCAGATCCTGCGCTATCTGGGCAAGCTCTCCGGCCCCTTTCTCGATCGGTTCGATCTGACGGTAGAGGTCCCGCTCTTGCCCAGGGGGAGCCTGACCGGCAAGGCGGAGCGGGGGGAATCGAGCCAGCAGATACGCGAACGGGTGCTGGGGGCGCGAGAGCGCATGCTGAGTCGCAGCGGAAAACTCAATAACCTGCTGGATAGTCGTGAAATCGAAGATGTTTGCAGATTATCGCCACAGGATGCCGAGTTTCTGGAAGGTGCCATCCAGAAGCTGGGGCTCAGCATCCGGGCCTGGCACCGCATCCTGCGGGTATCGCGCACCATCGCCGATCTGGCGGGGCACGCCACCATCGAGAGAGCGCATCTGATCGAAGCCCTGGGCTATCGTGCCATGGACAGGCTGTTGTCACGGCTGCGCGGGGGCCAGTGAGCGGGGGAACGACAGCGGCCACCACCCGACTCGGAAAGGGCGCCACCATGGTCTAGTCGTGGGCCGGCTGATATTATGGCAACAGATCTGACCACTTGGTTGCCATCCACCGATACGAAGACGGATTCCACCATGCCCAACAAGCTGATAGAGCGACTGCGCGGCAGCCTCTCGACCCTGCTCTATTTCATCAACACCCTGTTCTGGTTTGTCCCCGTCCTGCTGCTTGGCCTCATCAAGCTGCTGCTGCCCTTCAAGGGGGGGCGACGTCTCTGCAACACCCTCCTGGACGGCTGCGCCACCCACTGGATAGGTTTTAACAATCTGATCCAGAAAACCATCATCAACACCCCTTTCGATGTGGTCGGAGTGGACAAAGGGCGCCGGAATGAGTGGTATATGGTGATTGCCAACCACCAATCCTGGGTCGACATACTGGTATTGCAGCGGATTTTTAATCAAAAAATCCCCTTCCTGAAGTTTTTCCTCAAGAAAGAACTGATTTGGGTACCTTTTCTCGGTCTGGCCTGGTGGGCGCTGGATTTCCCATTCATGCGGCGTTATTCCCGAAAATTTCTGGAAAAGCACCCACATCTGAGGGGAAAAGACATAGAAACCACGCGCAAGGCGTGTGTCCGTTTCCGCCATATGCCGGTGAGTGTGATGAACTTCGTGGAAGGGACCCGCTTCACCGTCGGCAAGCACGACAGGCAAGGGGCACCCTATCGTCATCTGCTGCACCCGAGAGCAGGGGGCATCGCCTTCACCCTGGCGGCCATGGGGGATCAACTGCACAAGCTGGTGGATGTGACCATCGCCTATCCCGGCGGCGTCCCCAGCTACTGGGACTTCATGTGTGGTCGGGTCAAGGAGATCAAGGTTCGGGTCCGCTTTCTGCCGATCGAACGCAATCTGGTGGGGGATTACTTCAATGACCCCGAGTTCCAACAAGAGTTTCAACAGTGGTTGAACGGGATCTGGCACGAGAAGGACCAGACCCTGGATAAGCTGCTGGCGGACAAGACGCAGTAAGACACTCATGCCAAACCTGCTCCCGGGCCCCCTGGTGCTGTTCATCAGCGCCGGCCTGACCATACTGTTTACCGCCCTGTGTGCCAGCCTGATCCTGCTGGTTTCTCTGGCCAAACTGCTGCTGCCCGTGCCGGCCTTTGGTCGCGCCTGCAGCCGGCTCAACAATCGCTTCATGGGCCTGTGGCTCGGTTGCAACGCCCTGGTGATCCGCCTCACTACCCGCATCGACTGGCAGATTGAGGACAATACCCGGCTGCGCAAGGATGGCTGGTATCTCATTATCAGCAACCACATGAGCTGGACCGATATCGTGGTGCTCGGCCACCTGTTTCGCAATCGGCTGCCGGTGCCCAAGTTCTTCATGAAGCACGAGCTCATTTACATCCCGCTGCTGGGGCTCGCCTGCTGGGGGCTGGACATGCCCTTTATGCGCCGCTATTCGAGAGAGTTTCTGTTAAGAAATCCGCATCTGCGGGGCAAGGATATCGAGACCACCCGCAACGCCTGCGAGAAGTTTCGCCACATACCCACCACCGTCATCAACTTCGTGGAGGGGACCCGCTTCACCGATCAGAAGCGCGAGGCCGCCCGCTCCCGCTATCGCCATCTCATGCCCCCCAAGGCGGCAGGACTCGCCTTCACCCTGGCAGCCATGGGCGATCAGTTCGACAGCCTGATCAACGTCACCATCAGCTACCCGGACAACCCCGACACCCCCTTCAAGGATTTCCTGATGGGGAAGATGAAGCGCATCCGGGTGCGGATCGAGGAGCTGCCGGTGGACGAGCAACTGGTGGGGGACTACTTCAACGACAAGCAGTTCAAACGCGGTTTCCAGGAGTGGCTGAACGCACGCTGGAAGGAAAAAGACGACGTGCTGGCGCAGTGGCAGGCGGCCGATGCGGCGGCTCAGACCGATCCGCAGGCAGCCAAGGCGAGCGCCGAGGCCAGCTCGGGCAGCTGATCCTCGCTGAACACCGCGATGCCATGGCGGCGCAGCAGGGCGGTGGTCTTGCCCTCGCCCGCCACCGAGACCCCTTCGAAGCGGCCGTTGTAGATACGGCCGCTGCCGCAGGAGGGGCTCCCCTCTTTCAGCAGGGCGAAGCGAATGCCCTGCTGCTGGCAGAGCGCCAGCGCCAGGGCGGCGCCGCGATCGAACTCGGTCGTCACATCCAGCCCGCTTTCGGTGACTACAGACTCACCCTGCCGCTCGGCGGGTGGTCGCGGGGTCGGCAGCCCCCCCGCCACCTCGGGACAGAAGGCCAGCACCCGCCCCTCGGCGCCCAACTCGGCCAGCCAGTCGCTGATGATGCCCTTGCTGCGGCCGTCGTAGCGCACCGGCTGGCCCAGTAGACAGGAGCTGACTAAGATTTTTTCCTTCACACCTGTGCCTTATGAATTTTATTAAAGCCAACCCACCCGGTACTTTTTGCTGTTTCAACAATGAAATCCATATCTATTAGATCGCCATCGGGCAGTAGCTCTTCACTAATTTCTATAGAGCCATAAAAGCACTGTTCATGGTCTGCCCATCCGACAGCAGCAAGAGTGTAAACTTGCATTCCTTCATGCAAACGAAGCCCTGAAAATGGTGCGAAAGGCAAGTTAAGCTCTTTGGAACCACTGCAAAAACAGGTCTTATCTACATCCCGCACAATTAATGAAAGCTTCACTTTGTAATTCATAGCAATAGCGCTCTCTTCATGCCTCAGCCCCGTTCATCACCTGATCGAACATCACGCAGCAGGGGCTCTCCAGCCGGTAGAGAATGGCGGGCCGCTGCTTGCCGGTACGCTTGCGGCCGGTGTCCGTCAGGATGTCGGCCCGGTGGATCCGCTTGCGAAACGCCGCCGTGTTCATGGGGGTCTGCAGGATGATCTCGAAGGCGCGCTGCACCTCGGAGAGGGTGAACTCCGACCCCAGCAGGTGCAGCGGCAAGGTGCTGTAACGGCTCTTGATGCGCAGCCGCTCCAGCCCCATGGCGATGAGCTGGGGATGGTCGAAGGCGAGTTGCAGGTTGGGCAGGTCATCCAGAGGGTGCCAGCAGCCGCGCACGGCGCCGGCCTCGGGCTCCGCCAGGCACAGGTAGACGAGGGTGGTGGACCAACCCCGGGGATCCCGCTCCAGGTTGCCGAGGGTGCAGACCTGCTCGCTGTAGCACTGCGCCAGCCCCCACTGCGCCAGCAGGCGGTGGCGGGCGGCATCCAGATCCCGATCCCGGGTCTCGTCGATGCGCAGGGCCGGCAGCTGCCAGCAGTGGGCAAAGGGGGGGCGATCCCGGGTTTCGAGGAGCAGTTCGAGCCGCTCCTCGCGCAACCGCAGCACCACCATATCCAGACTCATTCTCGGCATCCTGGTCGACCTGCTCGCCTTCTAATAATGTTTGGTAGATAATATCACAAGAATATTATGTGCAGGAGTCACCCATGGGAACCATCGCCAGCCTGGATATTGATGCGCAGAAGGGGTTTACTCCGCTCTGTCCGAACGAGCTGCCCGTCGCAGGCGGGGATGATATTGTGGCGGCGCTCAACGCCCAGGCCGCCCTCGCCACCCTGCGAGTCGGCAGCAAGGACGCCCACCCCGCGAACGCTGCCTGGGTCGTGAGCGAGCCGGCCGCCATGCTGCAACCGCTGGATCTGCCCAACGCCGACCTCACCTGGCCGGCCCATTGCGTGCCGGGCACCCCTGGCTTCGAGCTGCTCGACGGCCTGCCCGCCCCCATCGACTACGACTTCTTCGTCTGGAAGGGGGTCGAGCCGGATCTGCACCCCTATGGCGCCTGCTACCACGACCTCGCCGAGCGTCGCAGCACCGGGCTCATCGAGTTCCTGCAGGCCCGCGGCGTCGCGACCGTGCTGGTCGGCGGCCTCGCCACCGACTACTGCGTCAAGACCAGCGTGCTGCAACTGCTCCGCGCCGGCTTCCGGGTCATCGTCCACCTCGATGCCTGCCGCGGCATCGCCCCCGAGACGATCGCCCAGGCCCGTGCCCAGATGATCGAGGCCGGCGCCGAGCTGGCCCAGACCCTGGCCGATGTACAACGCCTGCTGGACGCCTGATATGCCCCCGATCCTCAACAGCCTGCTCGACACCGATGCCTACAAGCTGCACATGCAGCAGGCTGTGTTCCATCGCTACCCGGATGCCGAGGTGGTGGCCGAATTCCACAGCCGCAACGAAGAGGATCTGCTGCCCATGATGGGCGAGATCGAGGAGCAGCTGCGCCTCGCCGGCTCCCTGCGGCTGACCCGACCCGAGCTCGATTTTCTGGCCGAGCGCCCCTTCTTCACCCCGGATTATCTGGATCACCTGCGCCGCAAGCCGCTGGATGCCTCCCTGCTCAAGGTGTTCGAGCAGGATGGCCGCATCAATGTGCGGGTCGAAGGGCCCTGGCAGGACGTCATCCTGTGGGAGATCCCGGTGCTCGCCATCATCAGCGAGATGCGCAACCGCTTCCGCTACCCCCAGTTCGGCGTCAGCCAGGCACTGGAGCGGCTCGACCAGAAGATCGACAAGCTGGAACGGGAGCTGAGCCGGGAGGAGATGACCGAGTTCAACCTCATCGACTTCGGCACCCGCCGCCGCTTCTCCCATGCGGTGCAGGATGCCGTGGTGGGCCGCCTCCAGGATCGGCTGCCGGCGTTTCGCGGCACCAGCAACTACCAGCTGGCCCAGAAATACCGGCTGCCGGCGGTGGGCACCCAGGCCCACGAGTGGTTCCAGGCTCACCAGCAACTCGGCTTCCCGCTGGAACTCAGCCAGCGCGCGGCCCTCACCAGCTGGCTGGACGAGTTCACCAACCACCTCGGCATCGCCCTGACCGACTGCATCACCATGGATGCCTTCCTGCGCGACTTCGACTTCGAGCTGGCGAGCCGATATCAGGGGTTGCGCCACGACTCCGGTGACCCCGTGGTCTGGGGCGAGAAGGCCATCAGCCACTACCAGCGCCTCGGTATCGATCCCGCCACCAAGACGCTGGTCTTCTCCGACGGCCTCGACCTCGACAAGGCAGTCCGGCTGTTCCGCCACTTCAGTGGTCGCATCAACACCAGCTTCGGCATCGGCACCAAGCTCACCTGCGATCTGCCAGGCGTCACCCCGATGAACATCGTCTTCAAGCTGATGGAGTGCAACGGCGGCCCGGTCGCCAAGATCTCCGACAGCCCGGGCAAGACCCTGTGCCGGGACGCGGACTTCATCCGCAACCTCAAGCAGGCCTTCCACGTCGGGGTATAAGACGCCTTTTTGAGTGTCCCATCTTGCGCACTGCGCCGATGGCCCCCTACCATGACTCACCTGAAAGGTCCGGCCCCCGTCGGACCTTTCGCTTGTTCGAACGCCAGACCACAAGGAACCACTCATGACCTCCAGATGGATATTCGCCCTCACCACCCTGCTCGCCAGCCTGAGCGCCGTCGCCGCCGAACCGCTGCGGGTCTCCGCCATCCCGGACGAAGCCCCCACCGAGCTGCAGCGCAAGTTTGCCCCCCTGGGTGACTACCTGGCCGAGAAAACAGGCCGCGAGGTGGTGTTCGTGCCGGTCAACGACTACGCCGCCGTGGTCGAGGCGCTGGCCGCCGGCAAGCTGGACATGGCCTGGCTCGGGGGCTTCACCTATGTGCAGGCACACCGCCGTGCCGACAAGGTGGTACCCCTGGTGCAGCGTCAGGAAGATGCCCAGTTCACCTCCAAGTTCATCGCCAATGCCGACAGCGGCATCAAGACCCTGGCCGACACCAAGGGCAAGGACTTCGCGTTCGGCTCCCCCTCCTCCACCTCCGGTCACCTGATGCCACGCCACTTCCTGGCCGAGCAGGGCATCAACCCGGAACGTGACTTCGCCCACGTCGCCTTCTCCGGCGCCCACGACGCCACCGTCGCCTGGGTCGCCTCCGGCAAGGTGCCGGCCGGTGCGCTCAACGCCTCCGTGTGGGAGAAACTGGTGGAAGAGGGCAAGGTCGACACCACCAAGGTCAAGGTGATCTGGACCACCCCGACCTACTTTGACTACAACTGGACAGTACGCGGTGATATGGATCCGGCCCTGCAAGAGAAGATCAAGCAAGCCTTCCTCAGCCTGGATCCGGCGGTGCCCGCCCAGGCCGAGATCCTCAAGCTGCAACGCGCTACCCGCTTCATCGAGACCAAGCCCGAGAATTACCTGGGCATCGAAGCCGCCGCCACCCAGGCCGGCCTGCTGAAGTGATCGCCGTCGCGCTGGACGGGGAAGGATTGCGGCTCGGCCAGAGCCGCATCCTGCAGCCGTTCAACCTGCAGATAACGGCAGGCGAGTGCGTGGCCATCATAGGGCCGAGCGGCGCGGGCAAGACCAGCCTGCTGCGGCTGCTCGGCACCGAGCTGCGCGGCGAAGGCAGGCTCACCCTCTGGGACCAGGATCCCTGGACCCTCTCCACCCGGGACCGCCAGCGGCTGCGCAGCCGGATCGGCATGGTCTGGCAGCAACCGCCGCTGCCCGCCTCCCAGCAGGTGGTGACCGCCGTGCTGGCCGGCCGGCTCGGTCAGTGGTCCCTCGGCCGTTCCTTACTCTCCCTGCTGCGCCCCTGCGACCCCGAAGGCGCGCTAGCCGAGCTGGCGCGCCTCGGCCTCGCCGACAAGTGGCAACAGCGCTGCGGCGAGCTCTCCGGTGGCCAGTTGCAGCGGGTCGGCATCGCACGGGTGCTCTATCAGCAGCCGGATCTGATCCTGGCGGACGAGCCCGTCTCCGCCCTCGATCCCGTGCTCGCCCAAGGCAGCCTGGATGCCCTGCTGGCACAGGCCCGCGCCCGGGGCAGCACACTCATCGCCAACCTGCATGCGGTCGAGCTGGCGCTCGGCCGTTTCCCCCGCATCATCGGCCTGCGGGAGGGGCGAGTGCTGTTCGACTGTCCGGCGGCGGCCGTCACCCCGGCCATGCTGGCCGAGCTCTACGCCGGTGATGACGAGGCGGCGGCGTGTTCAATTTGACTAGCCGCTGGCGCCATCCCCTGCCCTGGTTGCTGCTGCTCATCGGCTACAGCCTGTGGCAACAGGCCGACGGCTGGCTCGGCCTGTTCGACGGCCAGAGCTGGCGGCAGATGGGCAACTTCCTCGCCACCAGCTGGCCGCCCCGCATGGATCGGGACTTCCTCGTCCTGACCCTGACCGCGACCCTGGAGAGTCTGGCGGTGGCGACATTGGGACTGGCGGGCGCCCTGCTGCTCGGCGTGCCGTTCGCCCTGCTCGGCTCCCGCGCCCTGTCGCTGGCCGAACTGGGGCCGGTGCCCAGCCCGCTGCGCGGCGCCTTGCGGGCCCTCTCGCGCCTCGTCGCCATCGTGCTGCGCAGCCTGCCCGAGCTCATCTGGGCGCTGCTGTTCGTGCGTCTGTCGGGGCTCGGGCCGCTCGCCGCCATCCTGGCCATCGCCGTCAGCTACGGCGGCATGCTGGCCAAGGTCTACAACGAGATCATGGAGAGCGGTGCCCTGCAACCGGCCCGCGCCCTGCTGCTGGGCGGTAGCGGCCGGCTGCAGGCGCTCTGGTACGGCGTGCTGCCTGCGGTGCGTCAGGAACTGCTCTCCTACACCGTCTACCGCTGGGAGTGCGCCCTGCGCGCCTCCGTCATCATGGGCTTCGTCGGCGCCGGCGGGCTCGGTCAGCAGCTCGAACTCTCCCTGCGCATGTTTGCCGGTGGCGAGGTGGTGACCCTGCTGCTGGCCTTCATCCTGCTGGTGACGCTCGCGGATGGCCTCAGCGCCTGGCTGCGCCACAGCCGCTCCCCCGGCCTGCTGTTGCTGATCTGCCTGGGGCTGGCCGCTGTCCTCGCGCTGTATCAGCTCGACTGGCGCATGCTGAGCTTCTCACTGGGGGGCCTGGGCACCTTCCTGGGAGAGTTTTTGCGACCGGACTGGTCATGGCCCTTCCTCAAGACAGTGGCTATGGGCCTGCTCGATACGGTGCAGATGGCGCTGCTAAGCACCCTCTTCAGCGCCCTGCTGGCCCTGCCGCTGGCCTGCCTCGCGCGCCACTGCTGGCCGCTGCGGCTGCTGTTCAACCTGCTGCGCTCCGTGCCCGAACTCATCTTCGCCAGCCTGCTGGTGATCGCGGTCGGACTGGGGCCGGTGGCGGGCATACTGGCGCTGACCCTGCACACCACCGGGGTGCTGGCGCGGTTGTTCGTGGAGACCCTGGAGAACGCGGATCCCGCCCCTCGCCTCGCCTTGCAGCTGAGCGGGGCCGGCCCTACGGCCTGCTTCTGGTACGGGGTGTTCCCCCTGGTGGCGCGCCAGTGGCTGGCCTACAGCCTCTATCGCGGCGAGATGAACCTGAGGGCCGCCACCATACTCGGCGTGGTTGGCGCCGGCGGCCTGGGACAGCAGCTCTATGTCTCGCTCAGCCTGTTCCGCTACGACCAGACCGCCACCCTGCTGCTGGCCATACTGCTGCTGGTCTGGCTGGCGGAGGCCCTCAGCCGCCGCACCCGTTTGCCTCGCCCGGCCCCCAGCCAGCGGGATTGCCAGATCTGAGGCCCGCCTTGCATGGCCCTGATAAACAAAAAGCCCGCCGGTTTGCACCGGCGGGCTTTTTTTCACGAGGTCAGTCTGGATCAGTCTTTCTTCGCCAGCAGGAATTGCACCAGCTGGTTGAACTGTTCCTGGGAGGTGATGGATTCGATTTTCACCATGTACTTGCCGTTCACCAGGAAGGCCGGCACGCCGCGCACGTTGTAGCTCTCGGTGTTGCGGTCGAACTGGGAGACCATGCCGGAGACGGCGAAGCTGTCGACAGCACCGTCGAACTCCTCAGCCGGCACGCCATTGTCCACGAAAACCTGCTTCACGTCGGCGCGGCTCTGGGGGATCTGGCGCTGGGTGTGGATCTTGTCGAAGATGGCCGGGGTCAGCTTGCCTTCCACGTTCAGCAGATTGGCGACGGCGTAGGCACGCTGCATCTCGGGGCCCATTTCACGGCCCAGGAAGGCCACCGGGTTCTTCTTCATCGGCACGCCTTCCGGCAGGCTCTTCTTCAGATCCTCGGCAATCGGCTCGAACTTGGCGCAGTGCGGGCAGAAATAGGAGAAGAACTCCATCACTTCCGGCTGGGCGCTGCCGGTCTGGCTGACCACGTCATAGTTGACACCTTCCTTGAATTGCGGGGCGGCGTGAACCATGGGGATCATCAGCATGGCAGCGAGGAAAAATAGTACTTTTTTCATGACGTTTCCTGTTAAGGGATCACTGTGAGGCACGCCCGGCGAACCGAAGCAGTCCAAGCCTATTGCCTCACCCTCGTGCCGTCAATGGCAAAGGCAGACAGGCGGGACCGCCATCCCGCCTCCCACGGGCACCTTGCCGCTGTGGCAATGGTACGGGCGACACCACCAACGAACGCCCCGTGGCGTGGCGATCTGCCGGGTTCGCGCCCCTACCACTGCGGCATCAGGCTGAGCGGCGGGGCCTTCAATGCCTCGAGCTGATCATGCAGGGTCGCAATCTGCTGGCGCCAGTAGTGTTCGGTGTTGAACCAGGAGAAGTGGCGGGGGAAGGCGGGATCTTCCCAGCGTCTTGCCAGCCAGGCCATGTAGTGGACGATGCGCATGGCGCGCAGCGGCTCGATGAGCGCCAGCTCCCGCGGGTCGAACTCCATGAACTCCTCATACCCCGCCAGCAGGGTATCGAGCTGGATCTGCTGCTCATGACGCTCCCCGTTCAGCATCATCCAGAGATCCTGGATGGCAGGGCCGGTGCGGCAATCGTCGAGGTCGACAAACAGGGGGCCGTCACGCCACAGGATGTTGCCCGGGTGGCAGTCCCCATGCAGGGAGATGCGCGCCACATCCAGGGTCATGGCGTCGCATACGTGCCGGATCAGCTCGTCCAGCACCCCGAAGAAGGACTTGGCCAGCCCGCTCGGCAACCACTCGCCTGCCGCCAGCAACTGACGCGGCTCGTGCAGCATGCTCTCCACATCCAGCGGAACCCGGTGATGAAAGGCATGGCTGGCACCGACGCTGTGGATGCGACCGAGGTAACGCCCCACCCACTCCAGCTGGTCCAGGTTGTCCACCTCGAACTGACGCCCCCCGACGCTCTGCCAGATGGCAAACGGGTAGCCCTGATGCTCCAGCAGGGTCTCGCCGGCAAAGGCAATGGGAGCGGCGACCGGGATCTCAGCTTCACAGAGGCGCGCAGCAAACGCGTGCTCTTCCAGGATCTGGGCCCGGCTCCAGCGACCGGGGCGGTAGAACTTCACCACGTAGCGACGGCGATCCTCATCCTGGAACTGATAGACGCGGTTCTCGTAACTGTTGAGCTCGATAAGGCCGGAGTCGATGCGCAAGCCGCTGAGATCGATGGCATCCATGATGAGATCGGGATTGAGGTCGGAATAGTTGAAACGCATGTCATCCACCATAGAAAAGGGGCGCTGTTGCGCCCCATTCTATCACCACTGTCTGCCGTTGCCGTGCAGGCGGTGCGCCTTGCCGTCACAACCTGCTGATAAACTTGCTCGGTTGGCGCAAGGTCCCCTTGCTGTCATCCGGCGCCGCGCCTTCCCGCTTGAGCACGAACTGTACGTCCAGAGTGGGGCGCTTCAGGTTGAAGGGATCCACCGCCAGGCTCACCGGCAGGGTATAGATCTCGCCCGCCTTCAGGGTCACCTCGCGGGGTCCGAACCACTGGTACTCCGGCAGCCCTTCCACGTCCAGCCGGTAGGTCTGGGAGTTCAGGGTCTTGTTGAGGATCTTCAGGGTATAGGTGTTCTCGATGAGCCCCTCGCTGTTTTCCCGGAACAGCTGGTTGCGATCCCGCAGGATGTCGAGCCCCATGGGCATGATGGACATGGCGTTATAGACGAAGACCCCCAGCATGACGACCATCACCAGGCCATAGCCAATCAGCTTGGGCCGCGCCACCTGGGTTTCACTGTGGGCCAGCTTGTGCTCGGTGGTGTAACTGATGAGCCCTTTCGGATACCCCATCCGCTCCATGGTCTGGTCGCAGGCGTCGACACAGGCGCCGCAGTTGATGCACTCGTACTGCAGACCGTCACGGATGTCGATACCGGTCGGGCAAACCTGCACGCAGAGGTCGCAGTCGATGCAGTCCCCCAGCCCCAGAGCCTTGGGATCGGCCTTGCGACCACGGGCGCCGCGGGTCTCGCCACGCTGGCTGTCATAGCCGACGATGTAGGTGTCCTTGTCGAACATGGCGGACTGGAAGCGGGCATAGGGGCACATGTGGATACACATGATGGCGCGCATCCAGCCGGCGTTGCCATAGGTGCAGGCGGCAAAGAACAGCACCCAGAAGATGACCCAGCCTCCCGCCTGCAGGGTGAAGAAATCGGGTACCAGGTGGAAGACATCCTGGAAGTAGGCGACGAAGGTCAGCCCCGTGCCCAGCGACAGCAGGATCCAGGCCAGGTGCTTGGCGCCCTTACGGGCCAGCTTCTCGCCGCTCCAGGGCGCCGCATCCAGCTTGCGACGCTTGTTGGCGGCCCCTTCCAGCTTCTCCTCGAACCAGATGAACAGGAAGGTCCACACCGTCTGGGGACAGAGGTAGCCGCACCAGACCCGGCCCAGGAAGGTGGTCACAAAGAAGAGGGCGAAGGCCGCGATCATGAAGACCCAGGCCAGCAGGGTGAGATCCTGCGGCCAGATGGTGGCACCGAAGATATGGAACTGCTGGTGCTCCAGATCGAACAGCACCGCCTGACGGCCGTCATAACGCAGCCAGGGCAGGAGGACAAAGAGCGCGACGAAGAACCAGCCCATGGCCTTGCGCACCCGCTGCCAGTAGCCGGTCTGGGAGCGGACATAGATGCGGTTGCCGGGGTTGAACCTGTCATCTCCCGCCTTGAAGGTGTTGGGATTGAAGGTCCCGGTGACGTCACCGGTCACATCCTTGATGTCGATCTTGTCCTTGTCGGCCATTGCAACACATCGCTCCACTCATATTGTTATGAAAGCGATTATATCTTAAACAACCTGCTAATTGTGTGGGTTAAATGTATCTATAGTTCGAGTCCCGTCGCAATTTCAGGCAACAAAAAAGGCCCATAGCCAGTTGACTATGCGCCTTTTCACAGATTCTCTTGAAACCTTTCTCTGATGGCGATGTGACGCCCGGATTACTTGATGCCGCGGGCCTTGAGCAGGGCTTCCTTGAAGTCGGGCACGTGATCCTTGGCCAGCCCCGGGATCATCGCCTGCTTGTCGGATTCCCGCATCTTGAGGTGGTAGATCAGCATGTCGTCGGTCAGTGCGGACAGCGGACCGTCAAATCCCGCTTCCTCGGCCAGTTTGGCAACAAACTGCACCAGGCTGAGATCCTGCTCCTTGATCCAGGCAGGCTGCAGCAGTTCCAGCAGCTCTTCGATACGATGACATTGCATAGACGACCTCTTTAATCTGTCTTGTGAAACTCAGGCAACCTTACCCATCAAGGCTACTTCGATACGATCCCGGCCATTATGCTTGGCCTGATAGAGCGCCGCATCCGCTTTCTGGATAAGCTCGGCAATGGAGTGATGCTGATCCGGCACCAGGGTCGCCACCCCGAAGCTGCAACTGACCCGCCCCGAGACCCGGGATTTGTGGTGGGGAATGCCGAGGGCTCGCAACGAGGTACGCACCTGCTCGGCGATCTGCATGGCCCCCTGCAAGGTGGTCGCGAATTCAACTCCGAAGTGCAACACCCGCCAAATCAAGCAACCTGTCGTAGTTCATCAAACACGATCTGCGGTTGCCTGAAATCCAAACATTTGCGCGGTCTAAGGTTG